>JAIUMG010000059.1 GCA_022565655.1 Alkalimonas sp. | reverse complement strand
TATCAGATTGACCCGAACCAGGTGTACATTGCCGGTTTATCATCAGGGGCTGCCTTTGCCAATACCACAGCGTGTCTGGCACCCGATGTATTTGCGGGTATGGGTATTAGTGCCGGGCCGAGTATCGGCACCAGTTCCAGTGGCGCCATCGGCCCTTGTGAAACTGCGAATGTGGCTGCCCGCTGCGCCCAGTATGCTGGCAGTTATGCCAGCCACTTCGATAGCCAGATTGCTTCTATTGCGCATGGCCGTAACGATACCACGGTCAATTTGTGCTACAACGAGCAAAATGCCAATGGCATGGCCGATTTATACAATGTAAGCCAGCTTAGCGGTGAAAACCTGATCAGCGATGGCAGCGGCCGTACAGCCGACGAAACGCTGTGGCAGGATGGCCGGGTATCGATGTTGTGGCTGAACAATGTGGACCATGCCTGGTCTGGTGGCCAGGGAGCCAGTGGCTCCTACATTAACAGCAATGGCATCAATTATGCGATGTATCTGGGCCAATACTTTCTGGACAATAACCAGCGGGTGAATCGCAATAGTGTCCCTGAGCTGAGCAATATCAGTGTGAGCCAGCAAAACAGCGTTGTGACGATAACCGGCAAAGCGACGGATGCGGATGGTGATGCCATCATGGTCACCGCCAGCTTTACTGACAGCATTGGTCAGCAGCAACTGGTGAGCGACTCACCTGACGCTTCTGGGGATTTTAGTCTGACCAGCCCGGTGCTGGCAGATGACTGGTATCAGCTGACACTCACGGCAACCGATAGCGAAGGGCTGGTCAGTACGGCTTATACCGAGCAGCTGTTAATCGGCCCGCCACCCCCACCGGCGGCACCCGAGTTATCTGATCTGGCCGTGGCTGTGGATGGCCAGTGTGCTACGGTCACCGGCCGGGTGTTCGATATAAACCGCGACCTGGATACAGTCACGGTGGAGTTTAGTAACGGAACAGTTAGTGCCAGTGTCGACGGGGATGTATTCAGTGCCGAGCAGTGCCAACTGGCAGGCGGTGAGCAAAACGCGTTGATCACCGCGACTGATCTGGAGGGGCTGTTTAGCGCCGAGCTACTGACTTTCACCATTGATGCCGGCCAGAATGCTACTTTGGATCAACACATCAGTGCCGGCCGGCTGGATTACACCAATTATGCCAACTGTTATCTGCAATACGGCACCGCCAGCTTTGTGCTACGCGAGCATGTAATTACTGGCGATCAGTGTCGCTGGCAGGATGATGATGGCAGTTGTTTTGGCCCGGAGCAAAGCTGCAGTACTGCCGTGCCAGGTGACGGCTCAGGCGGTGATCAAGGCGGCACCCCACCACCAAGCGATTGTGTGGCCTTTACCACCAACAATTACAGCCATAAGGTAGCAGGGCGAGCCTACAGTACCGGGAATTTCTTTGTGCCGGACTATTTTGCCAATGGCAGCAATGCGGCTATGGCAGGTTCAACCTGGGGAGTAACAACCCTGTCATCGGTGGATGGCAGTTACTGGGAAGTGGGCGCCTGCCCAGAGTAAGCCTTACTGAGGTCGATTGGTATACAAAGCGCAGGCTCCAGGCCTGCGCTTTTAGCATTATGAAACGCCTTATGCCGAGAGAGGTTAGAAAAAGACCTGCTTAGTTTCTTTTTGAGCCAATGGTTGCAACCATGCGTATTCATCCTCATTAAAAGTAGTACGACCACTTGGAGGAACGATGAAAAAAGTACTTATTTTTGTAACCAATCACGCCACACTCGGCACTACCGATGAAGCCAACGGCACCTATTCCCCTGAACTGACCCATGCCCTGGATGTGTTTATGCAAGCAGGCGTGGACTATGATTTGGCTTCTATTGAAGGCGGTAAAGCGCCGCTTTATGGCACCGATATTGAAGACGACGCAGTCAATGCAAAAGTACTGGCCAATGAAGAATTCCAGCAGCGTATCAACAACACCTTGGTCGCAGCACAAGTGAAGGTTGAAGCGTACGACGCTATTTTTTACCCTGGCGGCTTCGGCTTGTTATCGGATTTAGCCACCAATGAGTTGGTGGCCAAGCTCAGTGCTAGTCACTACGAGCAAGGTGGTGTGCTTGCGGCTGTGTGCCATGGCCCGGCGGGCTTGTTGCCAATTACCCTGAGCAACGGCGAAAAGTTGTTGGCCAATACAGCGGTAACCGGTTTTACTCGCGAAGAAGAGATAGATTACGGCACCATCGACAAGATCCCATTCTTGCTAGAAGAGTCACTCGCTAGAGTTGCCAAACAGTACCGTAAAGGTCAGCCTTGGGGCGAATTAGTGATTGAAGACAACCGAGTGATTACCGGCCAAAACCCAGCCAGCGCCCACGCGGTTGCAGCGGCGCTAGTAAAGCATTTGGTGTAGTTTTACCAACAGCAGCATGCCCTGGCGGATATGCTGCTGTTGTATTTACGACTACTTATTGGCTTCAATAAAAGGCACGGTCGAGTTCGGCAGCATGGTGGTTGGCAGTTTGCCGTCCCAGGTTTCAGCCTTGACCAACTCAACCAGCAGCGGGTTATTGGCAAGTGCTGCAGCCCGCTCCCGAATCGCCTCAGCTTCAGCGTTACCACGCAGGCGAATACTGTCTGCTTGTGCTTGGGCCTGTGCCCGAACGCGATCGGCTTCGGCAGCCGCCCGGGTTCGAACGATATCGGCTTCCACCCGCTCGCGCTCAAGGTTCTGCCGTTCACGTTCCACGGCCACCTCTGCCAGCATGCGTTGCTCAACACTTTCTTCATAAGCTGCACTGAACGATACGTCTTCCACTTGCACCCCTAAAATAATGACCGGCCCGGTGACGGACTCTTGCACCGCTTGCGCCATTTCCAAATTCAAACGCCCGCGTTCACGAATGGAGGTAGCCGCGTTGAACTGACCTAATACGGTTTTGGCTTCTTCCAGCACAATTCGGGTCACCTGACGGTCAATCAGCGCCTGGCGTGTGCCGAAGTTTCGGTACACTTCATCCACCCGGCTGCTGTCAATTTGGTAGCGTACCGACAGGTTCATCACCGCCGGTTGCTGGTCGTTACTGTAGGCTTCCATATCGCGGTACAGTTCAACTTGCTCTTGCACGGAAATTTTGCGTACGCTATCGATGATGGGCAGCTTAAAGTGCAGGCCAGGGTCGGCTACGTTAATCAGGCTGCCGTAGCGGATGACCACACCACGCTCACCTTCGTCCACGGTGTAGAAACTACCTACTGCAAACAACAGAATAAGGATACCAAATGCCGCTGCCGCCGCGGTGCGAATATTTTTACTTTTTGCCATTATTTATCGTCCTTATTTTTGTGCTTCCCACCAATGATTTCGTAGGCCTTGATCGAACCTAAAATGACCAGAAATAAAACCACAAAAAAGCCAATGAGTGATAATCCAAATCCCATGAGAAGCTCCTGCCAGAAAATAGAGCGAATATCATACCGGGGTTTTTAGGCAAATTAACAGTTTTTAACGCGGAAATTGCAACAGATTGTTACGATCTCATGCTCAATGCAGAGGGAACACCAGCTTCTGGCGTGTGACAAAGATACTGGCACCGATGCGCCAGTATCTTTGCTGGTTGGTTAATCTAGTAGCTGATGCACCACTTCAGTACCATGCAGCAGGTTGTCGTGCAGTGGGCAGCGAGCGCATACTTCAGCCAAAAAAGTTTGCTTGGCTTCATCGGATAAATCGGCATCAATGCTGGCGCTGATGCGAATTTGTGAAAACCCTACCCGATCATCGGTTGGTTTACCTAGCAGCCCTGCCGGATTGTAGTCACCTTCGACCGTAACCTGCATGCTTCGCAATTCTATTTTCTGCTGAAAAGCTGCAATGCGGCCAATGGTGCCAATGCAACCACCCACAGCGAACAACATCATCTGTAAAGGGGTAGGTCCGGTACCGCTGCCTTTAGCCCTGACCGGCTGATCAATCATCACTTTGTGGCCATCAATATCAGCGGAAATTGCAAAGCCATCGGCCATGTTGGCCTGTACAGTTACGGTTTTGTTGCTCATAGATTGTCCTTAGTCGTGCTAACGAGGCTACTACCATACCTGCTGTAGCAAAGTGCGGCATGAGGCAGATCAAACTTTGCTTAGTTAAATTATTTTTTTCTAATTTAATGATGTGGTTCGACTACTTGCATAGGTCCCCCATAAGCGGGGTGCTGTTCTTACTATCAGGGTACAGCCTTACTTGCCACTCAGTACGATCACTTAGCTTTGAGCAAGTACAAGCTTGCTAACCGCAATTTTGTAACTAATTGTATTTTTTGGGAACAATGCACCTTCTTGCTCCTCATAAGCCCTGTACCCATGGTTATACTGGCGATGTCTGGCTGGTTTGCGCTGTGAAATCAACCCTGATGAGCTGAGAATGGAGAACACAATGAACACACTGGTCAAATTGAGCTTTGTAGGTGCTATGGCGCTTACTTTAACGGCTTGCATCCAATACCGGGTGCCAGTCTATGAGGCGCAGGCTAATACGCTGATTGAGTTGCAACAGCTCTCTGCCAGCCCGGTGGCGCTTAATCCGGTGAGTTATGCTGAAGGGGTGACTGAGCACAGGCATTGTCGGCTGCAGGGGAATGTCAGAACCAGTGGTGGTGATTATGCCGCCTATATTGAGCGGGCGCTGCGGGCAGAACTAGGGCTGGCGGGTCTACTTGCCGATGAAGTTGATGTGCAACTGAATGCGACTTTGCAGCGTATGCGCTTTAATAGCTGGAATAACAGCTGGGATATGGTGCTGGATTTGCAATCAACCAATGGCAACAGCGTAACCACCCATAGCACCTTCAAAGGCAATACGGCCAGCCTGGAGGATGATGCGGCTTGTCATTTGGCTGCACAAGCCATGCCAGCCGCGGTTCGACAGCTGTTGCATGACGCTTTAACCAGCCCTGAGTTTGAGAGCTTGCTGGCAGCTTCATCAGCGGGGTGATGGTTAACTGGCTATCGTGTGGCGGATTGACCAATGGCACTATGTCTGTGTTTGCCGCGAGTTTGTTTGCTCTACTGGTTGGTCGTCGCATGAAGCGCGCTGCCAGGTAACTGCTGCCTCTTTGGTGTTAGTCTCGTCACTTCGGGGGATTGAAGGGGGAGTATTGAACACCATTTAAAGCGTATTTCAGCCTAAGAAACGGCGCCTGTGGGTGTCGTTTTTTTGTACCGTATAAAGTGGCTGTATGCCAAGTGGGATAACTTGATCCACAAAAGACGTGACAATCATGATTTAACTAGGCTAATTTCTATCCTGGATACAACCAAAGTCGTTGTGAATGACGTAAGCAGGTGTTGCAAGAGGAGAACTGGGTAAGCCCTGGATGAGCGGCTTAGCGGGTAATGATATTGTGCCTGTGAAGTGTTGCGCATCGTTATTTAAGCAGTATGAGGGACCATCTATGTATCGATTGATCGTCAGTATTTGTTTGCTGTGTACTTCTTTAGTGGCTACGGCAGAGCGTGTGAACCGCATAGAGCAGCAGCTTGACCGCCACACCCAACTTCCTTTTATCGTTCCCCATCAGGGCATGCTCCAGCAGTGGTTGCAGCAGCTTGAGCAATCGTCTGATTCTGCCAGCTGGTACCGGGCTCAATCTTTGTTACTGCTACGACAAGGGATGGCACAAGCCAGAGGCGAGGCTGCAGTTAAGGAGCTTCAAGCTTTGCTGGCACAGCTTGATAGTGAGGCAATAGAAGCGCGGGCTGAGGTGTACAGTGCGCTGAGTGAGCTGCTGCTCTATCATCAACATTACACCGCAGCCCTTGATCTGATAGAGCCAATGCAAGCTATTTTGGAAAAGCTAGAGCATGAACGGTTAGTCTATCAGTTTAATCATCAGCTAGGCCGGGTGTTAAAATTGAATGGCCAGTTGGAAGAGGCTCTGGCATTTTTTCTGACGGCCCACCTGGAGCTCATGACACTAAAAGACGACCAAATCGAGTTCCGGCGTCAGTTTTTACAGTTGCAGATGGCCCGTATTCAATCTCGCTTGCAAAATTACCGTTATTCCCAGCAGATTTCTGCGCAGGCGCTCGACGTTGCCTATCGGGAAGGGTTTAAAGCGTTATTGTCGGAGTTGCATTTAATTCACGGGGCGGCGATTCAGATGCAGGAGGGGCCAACAGATGAGGTATTGGCTCAATACCAGCTGGCCAGCCAGCCGCTGGAGGGCCGGTCGGCTGGGCGCACGCAGATGATGGCACTGAATAATCTGGGCGCGGTGCATTTACATCGGGCCAACTATGAGTTAGCGCTGGATTACCTGCGGCAAGCGGTTGCGATTGCCGAGCGCTTGCATAATGAGCGTGAAATTCATGTGATGCGTTTTAATATTGGCTATATTCAAGTCTTGCAGGGGCACACCGATACCGGGCTAAAGCAAATGGAGCTGGCATATGAGGCCTACCAGGCTTTAGCTACACCAGTCATGCAAAGTATTATGCTTGGGCATTTAGCGGATGCTTACCATGCGGCTGACTTGTACCAGCAAGAGAATATGGCCTTGCGCCAGCATCGGGAGATCCGGGAGCGAGTGCTGAATGTTGAACGGGACCGGGTGTACAGCGAGTTGCAAGTACAGTTCGAGGCGCAAGAGCAAGCGCTCAAAATCCAGTTGCTTGAGCAGGAATCACTGCTGCGGGATGAACGATTAGCCGCGGCCCACCGGGAGAACCTCTGGTACAGTGGTCTTATCACCCTGCTATTACTCGGTTTTATTGCCGCCATGCTGGCGATGCGGCATACCCGGCGATTGAATGCACAGTTGGATGATTTGTCCAAGCGAGACCCTTTAACACAGCTGCACAATCGCAGAGCTTTGCTTGATGTGAAGCAGCAAGGGGGGGATCTGGTGGTGTTGCTGGATGTGGACCACTTTAAACAGATTAATGATCAGCACGGCCATGACAAAGGTGATGCGGTGTTGAGTGAGTTGGCTGCGCGGCTGCTCAGCCGTGTTCGCAAAGAAGACTGGGTGCTGCGCTGGGGTGGCGAAGAGTTTTTGTTGATTTTACGTGCGGTGGAGCCAGGTACAGCCCATGAGAACATTCAAAAAGTGATTGCGGCTGTGCTTGAACAGCCCATCGCCGGGCTGGATGTATCGGTCAGTGGCGGTGCTGTGTTGCTGCGCGATGATCAGGCGATGCAGCAGGCCTTAACACATGCCGATAACTTGCTGTATCAAGCCAAAGAGCGCGGACGTCGGCAAGTTCATTACCAACGACCCGACCAGCACATTGAGGTACTGACGTAACAGGCAGGTTACCGCCTGCAGCTGGCTATTAGCCGTGAGTTTGCTTCTGCTTTATAGCTGCTATGCTAAAGTATCTGGCATTGCAGCTACAGAGGATTTAGCATGACTTACATGGTTTCCCGCCGCCTTGGTGCGGTGCTTACGTTAACGGTCAGTTTGTTTTTCACCGGCCATCTGAAAGCCGAATCACCACGCTTACTCACCCCTGAAGATTTATGGCAGACCCAGCGGCCAACCGCGCCGGTGATGGCACCAGATGGCAAGCGGGCCATCTATGGGGTCACCAGCTACAGCCTGGAGACCGATCGGGGCCGTACTGCTTTGCATCTGTTGGATGTACAAAATGGGAAAAGCCAGCAGTTGACGTTTCCTGCCAGTGGCAGTGGCAGTGACAGTGGAGCGGTATGGCGGCCCGATGGCAGCAAAATTGCCTTTGTGTCGCGCCGCCAGGCCGAGCGCAACCAGCTGTTTGTGATGCGAATGGATGGCGGCGAGCCACGGCAATTGACCGACTTACCCGTCGCTGTATCGGCCGCGCAGTGGTTCCCGGATGGCAACAGCCTGGTGTTTATGGCGCAAGTGCCTGCGGATTTTGACGGGGACTTTGCTGCGCTGAAACAGCAGCAAGCTGAGGAGGCTAAATCCAACGTATCGGCTTTTGTTACCGAAAACCGGCTGTACCGGCACTGGGATCGCTTTTTGCCACAGGATACCTACCCACGCTTGTTCCGGGTGCAGCTGGACAATGGTGATATCAGCGAGCTGACACCCGGTTGGCAGCGCTATTTCAACATTGGTGGCGGGGTCAGCTACGCGATTTCGCCGGATGGTCAGCAGATTGCCTTAACGGCCAATACCACCGAACCGCCTTTCGATGACTTTAAGGCCGATGTGCTGTTGCTGGAAACCGATGGTAGCGGCAGCTACGTCAACTTGAGTGAGGATAACGCCGGCCGGGATATCAACCCGATTTTTAGCCCGGATGGCCGTTATCTGTTGTGGGGCCGTAGCCTGCGCAATGATTTTTACGCTGATCAGATCAATTTAGTGCAGTACGATTTACGTAACGGCCACAGCCGTATTCTGACCGAAGGTTTTGATCACAGCCCGGTGAACTGGCAGTACTCCCGCAATGGTCGGCAGATTTTGTTTCAGGCGGATGACAGAGCCATGACCTCGTTGTTTGCCATGCCTGCCCGTGGCGGTACTGTGCAAGAAATTTTGCGAGGTGGTACCAACAGCGGCCTGGCTGAAACCGCCAATGGCCGCCTGATATTTGTGCACCACAGCCTGACTCAACTGCCTGAGCTGTTTAGTGTGCGGTTGAATGGCCGAGATCGCCAACAACTGACCCAATTGAATCAGTCGCTGCAAGACAGCATCGACTGGGGCAAGGTAGAAAACGTCAACTACGCTGGTGCCAATGATGCACCGGTACAAATGTTTGTGGTGTACCCGCCGAACTTCGATGCCAGCAAAAAATGGCCGGTACTGAACCTGCTACATGGCGGGCCGCACGGCTTCTTTGGTGATACCTTTCACTTTCGCTGGAATGCACAGATTTTTGCTGCAGCTGGCTATATCACTATCTTGCCGAACTTCCATGGCTCGACCAGTTTTGGCCAGGAGTTTGCCATTTCCATTCATGGCGATCACCCCACCAAGCCCTTTATTGATTCGGAGCGGGCCATCGACTTTATGCTGGAGCGACCTTATGTTGATGAGAGTCGGCTGGCGGCCGCTGGAGGCAGTTATGGTGGTTATCTGGTGAGCTGGATTGCTGGTCACACCGATCGTTATCAGGCATTGATTAACCATGCGGGTGTGTACAACCTGAAAGGGCAATTTGCCTCAGACACCACCACGCACCGAGTGCATGCTTATGGTGGCGCGCCTTGGGATGGCATGAAGCAGGTACTGCAGGTGAGTCCGTCGATGCATGCGGCCAACTTTAAAACGCCGATGCTGATTATTCATGGTGAGCTGGATTACCGGGTACCGGTAACGCAGGGGTTTGAGATCTATGGGGTCTACAAAGGCATGGGCCTGGATGCGAGGCTGGTGTACTTCCCGGATGAAAACCACTGGATTTTAAAGCCCAATAACTCGGTGTTTTGGTTCAGTGAGTTCACTGGTTGGTTAGACCGTTATTTAGGGCCGGGCCCTAAGTAATGCTACAATCGTTGTGTCACTATAAAAAACGCCCCGCTTTGTGCGGGGCGTTTTGCATACAGAGCTTTATTTACTTCACATCAAAGCGATCGTTGTTCATCACCTTAACCCAGGCGTTGACAAAGTCGTGTACGAACTTGGCTTTGTTATCATCCTGCGCATAAACCTCGGCATAAGAGCGTAAGATGGAGTTGGAACCAAACACCAAATCGACTCGGGTCGCTGTCCACTTGGTTTTGCCGCTGCTACGCTCGACAATGTTGTATTGGTTTTTGCCAGTAGGCTCCCACTTGTTGCCCATATCGGTGAGATTGACAAAGAAATCATTGCTTAGCACGCCGACTTGGTCGGTAAAGACACCATGTTTGCTCCCACCATGGTTGGTGCCTAGCACCCGCATACCACCCAGCAGCACGGTCATTTCAGGTGCGGATAGTCCCAACAGTTGGGCTTTATCCAGCATCATTTCTTCTGGCTGTACGCTGTAATCTTGCTTCAACCAGTTGCGAAAGGCATCGTGCAATGGCTCCAGCGGCTCAAACGATTCCACATCGGTCATCTCTTGTGTCGCATCGCCACGGCCCGGTGCAAAGGGGACTGTAATCTCTACCCCAGCCGCTTTGGCTGCTTTTTCTACCGCTGCACTGCCGCCAAGCACAATTAAATCGGCCAGGCTGACTTTCTTGCTCAGGGATGCCTGAATAGCTTGCAACACTTTCAGGACCTTTTGCAGCCGCTCTGGCTCATTGCCTTGCCAATCTTTTTGTGGCGCTAAACGAATACGAGCACCATTGGCTCCACCGCGATAATCAGAGCCGCGGAAGGTACGTGCACTATCCCATGCTGTGGCAACCAACTCAGCTGTACTCAGGCCGCTGGCCAGAAGTTTGGCCTTTAGTTCACTGATTTCCTGCTCGGTTAGGGTGTAATCTGCTTTTGGAACCGGATCTTGCCATATCAAGTCTTCTTTCGGTACATCTGGTCCTAAATAGCGGCTTTTTGGCCCCAAGTCACGATGCGTCAACTTAAACCAAGCCCGTGCAAACACCTCGTCAAAGTAGGCTGGGTCGTTATAGAAACGCTCAGAAATTTTGCGGTACTCCGGATCCATCTTCATCGCCATATCAGCATCGGTCATGATGGGGTTATGACGAATGGATGGGTCTTCCACATCTACCGGCTTGTGCTCTTCTTTGATGTTAATGGGTTCCCACTGCCAAGCACCGGCTGGGCTTTTTTTCAGTTCCCAGTCGTAATTAAGCAGCAGTTCAAAGTAGCCGTTATCCCACTGCGTTGGGTTGGTGGTCCAGGCCCCTTCTAAACCACTGGTCATGGCATCACGGCCAACACCACGGGTTTTGTGGTTCATCCAACCAAAGCCTTGTTCGTGAATATCAGCGCCTTCCGGTGCTGGGCCTAGGTTTTCTTCTATATTATTGCCATGACACTTACCAACGGTATGGCCACCGGCCGTTAATGCGACGGTTTCTTCATCGTTCATTGCCATGCGCTGAAACGTAACTCGTACATCATGAGCGGTTTTTAATGGATCAGGTTTGCCATCGACGCCTTCTGGGTTGACGTAGATCAAGCCCATCATCACGGCCGCGAGCGGGTTATCTAGGTCACGTTCACCAGAGTAACGGCTGCCTTCACTGCCAGACGGAGCTAACCATTCTTTTTCTGAACCCCAATAGGTGTCTTTTTCCGGGTGCCAGATATCCTCGCGACCACCGGCGAAACCAAAAGTTTTAAAGCCCATCGACTCATAGGCCATATTACCGGCCAGAATCATTAAATCGGCCCACGATAGCTTGTTGCCGTACTTCTTCTTAATCGGCCACAACAAACGTCGCGCTTTGTCTAAATTACCGTTATCCGGCCAGGAATTGATGGGTGCAAAACGCTGGTTGCCTGTGCCTGCACCGCCACGGCCATCAGCGATACGATAAGTACCAGCCGAGTGCCAAGCCATACGAATGAATAAGCCACCGTAATGCCCCCAATCGGCTGGCCACCAGTCTTGGCTATCGGTCATCAGGGCTTTTAAATCGCTTTTCACGGCCTCCAAATCCAAGGCTTTAAACGCTTCGGCATAATCGAAGTCGTTGCCAAGAGGATTGGTTTTGGTATCGTGCTGATGCAAAATGTCTAGATTTAGAGATTTGGGCCACCAACGCATCACATTGTCGGTCGTTGCGGTGTTGGCGCCATGCATCACCGGGCACTTGCCGGCGCTGTTGTTATTTGACTTATCCATACATACTCCTTGTTCGGGATTGAAGGCAGAGCAAAATTGCTATGACTGCTCTGTACTTGCCATCAAATATAGTCAGGATACCGTGAATGCGAAAGTCACTTTTACCGAACATGGTTATCGATTTTATTAATGAATAAGTGGTTTATGTTCCATTATTGGTGATGATCTAGCTGGCAAAAAGCTGGCCCATATCTTTAAAAGATTTAAACTCAAGTGCATTGCCGCATGGATCGTACAAAAACATAGTTCCTTGTTCACCGGGCAGGCCCTGAAAGCGAATATGCGGCTCGATGGCAAAGGGGATGTTATGTGATTGCAATCGCTCAGCCAAAGCCTCCCACTCATGCCATGGCAGCACCACACCAAAGTGCGGTACTGGCACGGCATGGCCGTCAACCTGATTGCATTGGGCTTGTTGCTGGTAGGGCATGGTTGGGTGTAAATGAATGACAAACTGGTGACCAAAGAAATCGAAATCGACCCAATGCTCACTGGAGCGGCCTTCAGTAAGACCAAACACATCGCGATAAAAAGCGCGGGCGGTAGCTAAATCATTAACCGGTATAGCCAGATGAAAGGGGGACAAAGGCATGTTGATCTCCTCAAAGCACAGTGTCGTAAAAATGTATCATAACTGAACACAAGTAGAACCAAAATGGAAACGGTCCATGATTCAGGTCAGTTTTTTCGTATATTTACAAATGCTGATGGCTAAATTCATCTACACTTGTATTAGTATGTATTTATCATTGGATATAAGCCATTGGAGACACTGCCTGTGAGCAGAGAATCTGGCTTTTTATCGTGGTTAAAGCTGGCTGTTAAGGATATTGCATGAGTAAATTTATGGCGTCTGTTGACCAACGGACGAATCTGGTTGGTCAAAACCGATTGGAACTGTTGATCTTTCGATTAAACAGCCCGCAACCCTATGGCATTAATGTGTTTAAGGTGCGGGAAGTGCTGCAGTGCCCTGAGCTGACCGAGACGCCGGGCTCGCATCAGTTTGTGCGTGGTATTGCACACTTACGTGGTGTGCCGATTACGGTGATCGATCTCAGCCAGGCGACCGGTGGTAAACCTATTGCGGATTTGGCTACCTCCTTTGTACTGGTGA
>JAIUMG010000058.1 GCA_022565655.1 Alkalimonas sp. | reverse complement strand
TCCAGCTTCGCCGCCATGTACAATGCCATCACCCCACATCGTGCTATGAGCACCTTTAAACTGATTTGTGCCGGTGAGGATGAAAAAGTCATTGGCCTGCATGGCATTGGCGAAGGCATGGACGAAGTACTGCAAGGTTTCGCCGTCGCTATGAAAATGGGCGCCACCAAAGCCGACTTTGATGCTACTGTGGCGCTGCATCCGACTAGTGCCGAGGAGTTTGTTACACTACGCTAGTGTGTTAAAACCAATAATACATATTCATAAGTATTAACGGCCATTTTTTGACCGTCTACGCCAGCTCAGTTAAGCTGAAGCATCGTCATGATTTGGATGAATGCTTAGATGCGAACGCTGCTAACACTGCTGGGCTATCTGCTGGTTGGTTATGCCATCCTGTGCCTGCTTCTGTATCTGCTGCAGCGTCAGCTGATTTATTTTCCGGTACCGGCGGCCTATCCGCCGGATAATCCATTGGTATTGCACCAAGGGCAGCTGCAGGTTCTGGTGAGCCAGCAACCACGCACAAGCCAGCAAGCACTGCTGTACTTTGGTGGCAATGCCGAGGATGTCAGTGTCAGTCTGTCAGAGTTCAGCACCGCTTTTCCCAAGCACGCTATTTATCTGATGCATTACCGCGGCTACGGCGGCAGTGAAGGCAGGCCATCCGAGCAAGCACTGGTCAGCGATGCACTGGCCTTGTTTGATGAAGTGGCGACACAGCACAGCGACATCACCGTAGTTGGACGAAGCCTTGGCTCTGGTGTGGCGGTGCAACTGGCGGCCCGGCGGCAAGTACAGCAGCTGGTGCTGATCACCCCCTTTGATAGCCTGACCAGGTTGGCCCAACAGCAGTTTCCTGTGGTACCAGTGCGCTGGTTATTAAAAGATCGCTATGAATCCGCCCACTATGCCAGCAGCATCGATACCTCAACACTGCTGCTGGTCGCGGAGCAGGATGAGATCATTGGCCGAGCGCGTAGTGAAGCACTGTACCGAGCCTTTGCTCCCGGCATTGCCCGATTGCAGTTGTATTCTGGCGGGCACAACAGCTATCTGCCTGCCAGCCAAATTGCAGCCTGGCTTTAGCCGGCTTCCGGATAATCAAATACCCAATTGATAAACAAATTGGTGCCCACCTTTAACGCCCGTTCATCGGCATAAAAGAAAGGTGAGTGATTGGCTGGCATGCTGGCAGGATCTTTATCCGGCGGAGCCACCCCTAAAAATACAAACATACCTGGCACTTCCAGCGCATAATACGAGAAATCCTCAGCGCCAGTCACCAACGGACTTTCCTGCACCATCTGCTCACCGGCTACTCTCTTGGTCGTTGGCAGCATTCGCTCCACCAGCTCTGGATTATTGATAGTCACCGGATAGCCTTCAATAATGGTGACCTCTGCAGTGGCTCCAGTGACATGAGCTGAAGCTTCGGCAGCCTGGGTGAGCTGTCGGAAAATTTGTTGGCGGATCTCCATATCAAAGTTACGAATGGTGCCTTCCAAATACACTTCATCCGGAATAATGTTGTTACGCACCCCGCCCTCAACAATACCAAAACTCACCACCGCCGGGGCTTTGGTAATATTGATCTGACGACTGACGATGGTCTGAACATTGTTGATAATTTGCGCTGCCGCGACAATAGGGTCCACGCCAGCCCAGGGAGAGGACCCATGAGTCTGCTGCCCCTGAACCCGGATCTCAAAGCGATCAGACGATGCCATTAGAGGCCCCTTACGGTAACCTATGGCGCCAAGCGGGGCCTGACCCCAGACATGAATACCAAAAATAGCCTCCGGCTTTAACTCAGCAAATAAGCCTTCGCGTAGCATCAGCTCGGCACCGCCCTCTTCACCGGGTGGCGCACCCTCTTCAGCGGGTTGAAAGATAAACATCACGGTACCAGCTACCTGCTGGCGATGCTCAGCCAGATACTCAGCCGCCCCCATCAGCATAGCGACATGCAGATCATGACCACAGGCGTGCATCACACCCACTTCATTGCCACGGTACTCGCCAATCACCGTTGAGCGAAAAGGCACATCGGTTTGTTCCGTCACGGGCAAGGCATCCATATCGGCCCGGAGCGCAATGACCGGGCCCGGCTTGCCACCACGTAACACGCCCACCACACCGGTATGGGCAATTTCAGTTTGCACTTCAAGCCCCAGGCTTCGCAGGTGCTCAGCCACCAGGGCCGCCGTACGAAACTCGCGATTGCTTAATTCAGGGTTCTGATGAATATCTCGCCGCCAGGCAATCACCTTTTGCTCCAGCTCCGTATCGATGCTTGGCTGGTGGTGATCGGCCTGCACCGAGCTGACTAGCAGGCTAAAGCTCAACAACAGGGTTATCATGATGGCTCGAAACATAATTGCGACCTTTTTTGTAGTGATGTTTTAGCTTAGCAGTAAAGTCATTCGTCCTGCTGTTTTTCCAGCCCTTCTTTGATCATGCTTTCGGATGACTGAGTCGGTAACATCACCGTAGCACTGGCTCGACGCTGCCGCTTGCGTTGATCGAAAAAGCGCAGATACAAGGCCATACACCCCACCACCACAGGCAAACTGGCAATAAACCAGAAAAACACCTGAGTACCCACAAAGTGCATCAACAGGCCCGAAATCAGCAAGCCACAAATCGCGCCCTGACCATTGGCCCGAACCAGAGCACTGCTTGCCCCCACCATCTGATCTTTATTCAGGTAATCATTGGTGTACGCCACCACCATGGAGAAAATAGGCAGCATCACGGCACCAAACACAAAGTAACTCAGATACAACACCATGATCTCGCCCTGGCCCAGGGTTGAAATCCACAGCGCCATGGCGCAGGCAGAAAAAGCACAGCTGGCAATGACCAAGCGACGATCAAAGCGATCGGATAATTTGCCGAGCTGAAACTGGAAGCACAAGGAACCAAAAATCAAACAAGCCACTAAGTTGGCAATCTGCGTTAACTCAAGTCCTAAGCGGGAAAAATACACCGGCCCCAGGCCGAACAAGCTGGCATAGGCAAATTGCATCAGAAAACAGCCGATGATACCCAGTGGAGCCACCCGCATTAATTCTCTGGCCGGCATTTTCTTCGGAATGCCAAACTCGGGTGTGCGGGTTGGTGTAATCAATAAAGGGATCACAGCAGCGCTGATCAAAATGGAGACCAGCGTAAATTGTAAGAAGTCTCGCGGATCGCCAAAATACAATAAGAACTGACCCAGCCCAATACCGCCAAATAACATCATGACATAGAGTGACATTAACTTACCGCGATTTTGATTGGTGGCCCCAGCGTTGATCCAACTTTCAGCAATCACAAAAATAGCAGAAAAACAAAAGCCTGAAATCATGCGCAAAACAAACCAAACCCCTGTATTGACCCAGATCGCATGCAATAAAATACAGATGGATGCTAACGCCGCTAAAGCGGCAAAAGCTCTGATATGCCCAACTCGATGGATCATTTTCGGTGCGCGGATGGACCCCAGCAAAAAACCGATAAAATAACCGGCCAAGATCATGCCAATACTGGCGCTACTAAAGCCTTCCATCTCAGCTCTGATTGACAATAACGTATTTTGCAGGCCGGTGGTCATGCCGACAATACACATGCCAAGCAATAACGGCCAGATGGTGCGGATCATCGCAAACAATGAAACATCCTTTTTAAAAAACAGAGCCATAGCCTTGCAGTAAAGCCCTGAAGTTCAATAAGATTAGCAAAGCAAGACCCGTCAAGCCAGTACATGCTTTACACCTAACGACGTACCCACAAAGCAAGCTGGTGTTCTTTTCAGGTCTGTGGCAGGCTGCAATAAAACCAAGGAGTAAAGCATACCATGAATCAACTTGTCCGCCTTTTGATCTTCGTCAGTATTGGCATTCTGGCTGCTGCTTGCTCAGACCCCGACAACGCCACGGAAGCAGCCCGGCCCGATCCCTTTGCTCACCTGACTGCAGAACAACAAGAAATCTTACAACAAGGGCAAGCTCGTGCGAACAGCTGTGCTGCCTGCCATGGTCCTCAGGGCATTTCCCGCAACCGGATGTATCCCAGTATCGTCGGCTTGTCTGAATCAGAGTTTAAACAAGCACTGCTAGATTACCGAACTGGCGAGCGAACCAATCCATTGATGTCGCCGCAGGCACGTGGTTTATCCGATGAGGATATTGAGTTGCTGGCTGCCTACTATGCCCTGCTAAGTAGCGGATAATTAGCATTTTGTGTCAAATGACATGCTGGATTTGGTTTGTGAGCCAGGCTATTTTCGTTTAACGCCGCATTATTACCGCTCAGTACCTTTGACAGCTTAAAGGCTCTTTGCCAAGATTAGCTCACTTCAATATGTATTTTTTTGGATAAATTATGTTGCAACGAGTCCTCTTTCACTTGTCAGTTGCACTATGCTGCTGGTTGCTGGCAGCCTGCTCTCCTGAGCCTATGACTGAACTTACTCCATTAGGTGCAGACCAGGGCGATAGCTACCAGCTAGCTCAACA
This sequence comes from Alkalimonas sp., assembly GCA_022565655.1. GTDB lineage: Bacteria > Pseudomonadota > Gammaproteobacteria > Enterobacterales > Alteromonadaceae > Alkalimonas. The sequence goes on along the minus strand of JAIUMG010000058.1, from coordinate 8,470 downwards.
ACAACGAACGGCTCGCTTAACCGTGCTCTATGTGCCGGCTGAAGGCTTTGCTTACCATGACTCTGACGGTGAACTCACTGGCGTCAGTATCGACATCATGCATGACTTTGCTCGCTGGGCGGCGCAACACCATCAGCTACAACTGGAGCTTAACTTTGTCGCCGAAAATGACTGGCAGCACTTTTACCAACGCATTATGCACGCAGAAGGTGGTGTGTTTGGCCTGGGCAATGTCACCATTACCGAAGCCCGCAAACAAGAGCTGCAGTTTTCTCCGCCCTATATGAATAATGTCGCTGCTTTAATCAGCCATCAGGATGTACCAGAGCTGACCGACTGGCAAGAATTCAGCAGCCATTTTGCTGAATTATCACCACTGGCCTTTACCGGTACCTTGCATGAAGTTCGCATTCGCCGGTTACGAGATCAATTCCAGCCAGGAACAGCCATTCAGCGTGCCAGCTCCAATCCTGAATTGTTGGAGTTAGTCGCCAGTGGTGAGTACTACAGTTACGTGGATGCATACAATTATTGGCGAGCTCGTCAGGCTGGCATGCCTCTGCGTGACCACCCGATGGCTGCCGAGACCGATGAAACTTTTGGCTTTATTATGCCGCATAGCAATGATTGGGGCCCCTTTATGCTAGCCTTTTTTGCTGCCGATGGCGGTTATCGCCAAACCGACAGCTATCGCCAGATCATGCAACGTCATCTTGGACCCGAGTTGGCCGAGCTGCTGCTATCCAATGCGCCATAACAAAATTTTATCGAGCCAGCTGCCAGCGGGCTCACCTATTACCATTGTTCGCTCAGGAGAATTAGTAGATGACCCCCTTGCTTAGACTGACTGGTTTATGGCTGCTCTGCCTCTGGCTGCCATTGGCACAGGCTGAACTGCCGCACTTTAGTGCCGAAGATATTTTCCAGCTTGAGTATGCCAGCGATGTGCAAATTTCCCCGGATGGCCAATACATTGCCTATGTTCGCAATAGCAATAACATCAAAAAAGACAACACCTTACAAAGGCTATGGCTGGTTGATACCAGTACCGGCCAGCAATGGCCTATGCTCGATGGTGAGCATCAACACAGCCAACCTCGCTGGTCGCCCGATAGCAATCGTATTGCTTTTATTTCCGACAGTAGCGGCAGCACACAAATCCATGTGCACTGGTTGCAGCAACGCCGTACCAGCCGCATAAGTAACCTGGAACAAAGCCCATCGCAACTCAGTTGGTCGCCCGATGGCCAGCAATTGGCATTCCTGATGGATGTCCCGGCGGAACCAACCGACTTTGCTCGTAGTGTCTATCGTCCGAGCCCTCCCAAGGGAGCTGAATGGGCGGATCAGCCCACCATCATTGAACGTACTTATTATCAACAGGATGGTCGTGGCATCCTCAGCTCCAGTTATGCTCAGATCTTTGTATTACCAGCCGATGGGGGGACTGCCCGACAGTTAACAACAGGCGACTATATGCACCGAGGCCCTCTGAGTTGGACCCCGGACAACCGTCATCTGGTCTTTTCAGGCAACCGCACAAAAGATTGGGAATACCATCCTCGCCAGGCCGATTTATATCAGGTCAGTGTCGACGATGGCACTGTCAGTGAGTTACTCAGCGGTCCTGGCCAGCATTCTCACCCCACGTTTTCACCCGATGGTTTGCAGCTGGCTTTTTTATATGCCTCTGCTGAACCGGTGGCCTACCGCAATAGCCGCTTAAAAGTGCTGGATATGCGCAGTAAAGAGGTCATGCCGTTGCTGACTGAACTGGATCGCTCGGTAGAAAACCCGGTGTGGCAAGATAACAACCATCTGGTGTTTAAATACGAAGACCGTGGCCTTAGTAAGGTGGCCCGGGTCACCTTACGAAATCGCATGGCCGATCTGGTCACTGACTTATCTGGTGCCAACTCAGGTCGACCGTACTTGAGTGGTATGTTCAGCCTTTCTGATAAAGGTCAGCTTGCCTACACCAGAGGTTCAGCCAAGCGCTTAGCCGATGTGGCGATTTGGCAACATGGCCAGGTCCGTAATCTTACTGCACTCAATGAAGATCTGCTGGCCCGGCGTGAGCTGGGCCAGGTGCATGAGTTCACCTACAACTCTGCGCTGGATGATGAAGAAATTCACGGCTGGTACATCACGCCTCCCGGCTTTGATCCAGAGAAAAAATACCCACTAATCCTCGAAATTCATGGTGGCCCTCACCTGCCGTACGGGCCGCATTTTTCCGCTGAGCTGCAACGCTATGCAGCCGAAGGCTATGTGGTGTTCTACAACAACTATCGTGGCAGTATCTCGTACGGCGAGCGTTTTGCGCTGTTACTGCAAAATAAATACTCCTCCCCCGATGATTTTGCCGACCATATGTCCGGGGTAGATGCCATGATTGCTAAAGGCTTTATCGATGAGAACAACCTCTTTATTGCCGGCGGCTCAGCCGGAGGCATTGCTACCGCCTACGCCATCGGCCTGACTGATCGCTTTAACGCCGCTGCAGCGACCAACCCGGTGATCAACTGGGTCAGCAAAGTGCTGACTGCCGACAGTTACATGGCACAAATCCAAAACCAGTTCCCTGGCATGCCGTGGGATCATCACGAGCATTACTGGCAGCGCTCGCCACTATCGCTGGTCGGTAATGTCACCACCCCCACCTTGCTGTTTACCGGTGAATTGGATCGACGCACCCCTATCAGTGAAACCGAGCAGTTTTACCAAGCGCTCAAATTGCGTCAGGTTGATACCGCTATGGTACGGGTACCGGGAGCCTTTCATGGTGTCTCTAACCGTCCCAGCAGGATGATTGCGAAAACCGAGCACGCACTAGCCTGGTTTGCTCGTTACCGGAATGAGAACGACTAGCCAAGGCTCAAGGCCGTTCAACAGAAACCGATGAGGATTAGCTCAGCCCGTCATTATCGGCTAAACTAATCCTTCATCTTATTGACGGGAAAAGTAATTGGCCAAACTTCGGCAAAATATCTGGTTCCTATTTGTCCTGCTTTTTATTGGTAGTTGTGTGCTACTACTTTTTTTTCTGCAACAACGCTGGCAGCTGGTCATGCAAGAGCATAGTCAGCATCAACACACCCAAGTGCAACAACTCAGCTCCTCTGTGCAATCGCTCTTATCGGTGCAACAAGTACTGGCCGATTTGTACCATGATGAGTTTGTGCAGTTGGTAAAAGCCGAATCATTGGATATGGCTCGAGGTACAAGCCTGCTGGATCATCTGATGCACAATAACCGCTTTGCCACCGCTTATGCTGTCTCAAAGCTGGATGGAGAAATACTGCTGGTTAGCTCAAATCGCACAATTGCTCAGCTTGGCAATCTAAGGCAGTATGCTCAAGATCACGGTGAGTTTGAGCAAGCACTTGACACCGATCGGCTGGTGTTAGGCCGGACTTACTACATTGAGCCACTGAACTCTTGGACGATACCGGTTCGCATGGCTTTGCGAGCTCCCGATGGTCAGCCCATTGCCATGATGGCACTGGGCGTTTCATTAAAAGCAGAGTTAGCTGATTTTGTTACGCCGCTCTTACTCCCCAATGACAACAGCCTGGCACTTATTCGCCAGCAGGATGGCTTCTATCAGTTTTATGCGGGCAGTGAATCGAATCAAGCCGCCTATTACGATACACCAGTTGCCGTCGCTGTGCTGCGAGAGTTACAACAGCAACTGAAGGCCAGCACCGGCAAAAGTTTGCAACAGCTTAGACAGACCGAAAGTTCCCATCATGTCGCCCTGGCGACACCTGAGGGCCGGATGCAGGCGGTGCTGCGCTATTTACCCGAGTATCAACTTTGGGCAGTATCCACCCTGCACAATCAGCTACTGCAACAGGCGTTTTGGCGTGATATCTGGCGTTATCTGGCAGTCTTTGTGATCAGCCAGCTGATGTTGTTTTTACTGGTTCGTACCATTGCTCAGGCTGAACGCTCGCGTCGGGCCGAGTTATTATTTGAAGCCACGCACGACCAACTGACCGGCTTACCCAACCGCAACTACATTCGTCAGTACAGAACCCGGTTACTGGGAAGTGAAACTAAAGGCTGCTATCTGCTGTTTCTTGATCTGGACAACTTCAAGACCATCAACGACTCATTCGGCCATGAACTGGGAGATTCCGTGCTTAGAGAGGTAGCTCGCAGAATCAAAGAGCAAGCCAATCGTGCCAGCTCCATCGTTCGTCATGGCGGCGATGAGTTTCTCATTTTCCAGCAAGGCTGTTCAGAGCAAGAAGCCGGGCAGCTGGCCAACCGCTTGATAGAGAAGCTATCCAGTCCTTACTTGGTTAACAAGCTGCATTTTGTGTTAGGTGCCAGCATCGGGGTGGCACATTACCCCAGCCATGTGCAGCAACTGGATGAGTTAATTCGTGCTGCTGATGTCGCCATGTACGAAGCAAAAAAAACCAAAAACAATGTTTTCTTCTATACCAAACAACTTGATAAACAATACCAGCGACGCTTTTCGATTGAGCAGCGCTTAAGAGCAGCAATCGAGCACCAGCATTTATTTATGGTGTACCAGCCTCAGATTGATGCCAGCGGTCAGCTGTATGGGGTTGAGGCTCTGGTGCGCTGGCACGATCCGATTGATGGCTTTATTCCACCGGATCAATTTATTCCTGTGGCTGAGAAAAGTGGCCAGATGCCATTGCTGGGGCAATTTATTATGCAACAGGCTTGCTCAGAGATCCGGCAGCTGCAGCAACAGCTGAGGCAAAGCTTTCAACTCTCGCTCAATATTTCGGTACTCCAGCTGCTGCAGGCCGATTTCGTTGCGCAGCTGACCCGACAGATCCATCAATCGGGCCTAGCCACGCATCAGCTGACCATCGAACTGACCGAAAGTATTCTGATCGAAGATCACGAGCATATCTGCCAGTTGCTCCATAGCATTAAGCAGCTGGGCTGTAAAATTTCCATGGATGACTTTGGCACAGGCTACTCATCGTTGAGCATGCTGCGGACCTTGCCGGTTGATGAACTAAAAATCGACAAAAGTTTTGTCGACTGCATTCAGGATGACGAAACCTGCCGCAATATGACCGCCAGTATGATTGCCATTGGTCAACGCATGCAGCTCATCACCATTGCTGAAGGCGTAGAGCATGACTATGAGCGTGATTTGTTATTGCAAATGGGTTGCCAGCATTTTCAAGGTTACCTTTTTGCCAAGCCAATGCAGGCACAGCAACTGCTTAACTATCTGCAAACACAAGAGCATGAACAACAACCTCATCGGAACAAAACTTAATCCAGAACAATAAAGGCTTCATACAATTGCTCTACACTGCAGGTATACAGTTACTTCAAAGGAGTTGTTATGCCTTCACACAATCCACATCGTGTTTATATTCCCACCAATGCTCACTCCAACCAATACCTGTTGGCGGAGATTAAGTTGGATGATGCCTTCTACCGCCATTATGCCAGCACCGAGGATTGCTATCAGGGGTTAGCGCAGCAGCTATTCAGCCTGGCCGATACACTGGAATTGCGAAATGTGCATTTAATTGCCAACGACAAGCTGCCTGTGGTGCGCTTTCATACCGAATCCTATACCTTTCAGACCGAAAAACAGATCCTGTTTTTTTATAATCCAAGGTACCATGAAGGGCAAAACCTGTTTGCCACACCAGATTATCAGGCTCGCAAGGTTCGCTTGCTTTTTCTGGCTACCGGTGAAGAACTTCGTAGCCAGGCCGCTAGCTTCCACAACAAAGTGGTGCAACTACTGACCCAGCTGAAAAGTCAGCTGGCCGAGCCTTGCTCCATCAAGCTGCGCGATCATCAGCATTTGTCGTATGATCTGTTTGCCAGAGCCAAAGGCCAGAAAGAAAGCTATGGTTACAAATTGCGCGGCTTGTACCCTCGGTACCAGGCCCGCCAATGCGAACTGCCAACCGAACATAGCGAGATTACTTATGTCACCGTCACCTTACCGCTGAGCCGCGCGCTCAAGCAGCAGTTTCTGCACGAGCGCAGTGAAGATTTCAGCCCACTGTATCAGGCGCTACAAGATAAATTTCAGCAGGCGTGTGCTGGTAAGAAACTGGACCGGCTGGCGATGGTGGCCAATGGCCTGACACCGCTAGTACGTAACAGCAAATGGGATCAGCACGATAAAAATCGTGAACTGCAGAAAATCAGCTTCAACCCGGACTGCTCTGAACCGCAGTACCTGACCTGCTGGCAAGGCGATAATCTGGTAGAAAGTGCCCATTTTGTGCTGGTCGCCAGCAAGGAAGACAACACAGAAATGGGCTATGGCCGCTTTATGAATCAGGTAGAAGATGCCCTGCGCAGCTTCGCCAAAAGCATCGAGTTTGATGGCCAGCACCAAAACCTGACCGTACGCTTCTTCCAGCATATTAGTTACGTGCTGTAAGCTGTGTTGGCATGAAGATTCAGGGTGCGGCTGACTGTCGCACCTTTTTTCGTTATACTCAGCTCCTTTGCAAAACGTTCCCCTTGTCATGCAAAGTTATACCATTCTGGCCACCCCGGTCGAACACCAGACCACTGAGAAAAATAGCGACTTTCTGACATTCTTGCACCCGATCGCCAATCGAGATGAAGCCATGCAATGGATTGAACAGTATCGCGTGCGATATCGCGATGCAAACCATGTTTGCTGGGCGTATATCATGGGCAATACCCGCCAGCCTGATACTCAAGCCTTCAGCGATGATGGCGAGCCGAGTGGCACCGCTGGCAGGCCGATGCTGCATGTGCTGACCGAGCGCGAACTTGGCAACTCTGTAGCCGTGGTGGTGCGCTATTTTGGTGGCGTAAAGCTAGGGGCTGGCGGTCTGGTACGCGCCTATTCAGCCGCAGTATCGCAGGCAGCGAACTTGGCTGAGCTGAAAACGGTCAGCCCACACGTTGAGCTTTGCATTCAGCTTCAGTTTGCCGATGAATCCAAAGTACGGCAATTGCTCAGTCAGCATCAAGGCGAGCTGAAAGGCTGTGACTACGGCAACCAAGTGATGCTGCAGATCAGCCTACCCGCGACGGCAGAAATAGAGTTTTGCAGCCAACTGACCAATATAACCGCCGGTAGCGCTATCATTGCCTCTGAGTACTAGCATTTACGCTTATTCCATGGATAATAACCGCTAAGAAACGATACTAAAATGACACCATGGCAGCCGCTAAGAGCCGCCGACAGGATGCGCTATGTCTCAATTACTTCGTATTGTGCTGCTCCATACCCATTTACCGGGCGTGGTAGAACTGCAATTGGATCAACACACCAATATTTGTGGTACTAACGCCTCGGGCAAGACCACCTTGCAACGGCTGGTGCCGGTATTTTATGGTGAGCAGCCGAACCGCGTGGTACCGAAAACCCGCAAGAAATTCGATGAGTTTTACCTGCCGTACTCCAACAGCTATCTGGTGTATGAATACCAGCGGGAAAGTGGCGATGTTTGTCAGGTGGTGCTGACCAAGAAAAGCGATGGTGGTGTTGAGTACCGTTTTGTCGGGGCTCCCTACCAAAGCGACTTTTATTTGCAGCACAGCGAAGACGGGGTAAAAGCCCTCAGTTACAACGACTGGGCCAGCGCTATGCGTGCTCGGTCTGATGTACAGGTATCGGCGAAAATTAGCGCCACCAGCGAGTACCGCAGCATTATCCAGAACGACGCTGCAGCCTTGCGTGGCAACAATGCCGATAGCGTCAAGTTACGCCGCCTGGCTGCCAGCTTTAGCTTGGTGGCCAGTGGCCATAAGCTGCGCCATATCGAGAAGCTGGTCAGTGCCGTACATGCCAAAGAAGGCAAAATGGATACCCTTAAAGCCATGCTGGCGGCCATTTTTGAAGAAGATGGCGTCACCCTGCCGACCACCAAGGTAAAAAATACCAAGGCACGGGAGTGGATCCAGCAAATGCGCCAATCGATGCGGTTGGATCGTCTGCAGCAGGATTTTGAACGCTTGCAGCAACTGGCGCGGCAACTGGATGGCGCCGAGTCGCAACTGGCTGCCTTGCTACCGCTGCTGCAAGAAGATGACTTACAACTAAAGCAACAACGGGCCGATGCCGAGCAGCAGGTCAATGCCCTGCGTCAGCAACTGCAAAGCATCAAAGAGCAATTTGGTCAGCAGCAACTTGAGCTAAGCAGTAGCCTTGCCAAGGCCGATGCTGACTTGCATGAAACCTCGTCCCGGCTCGATCGGTTGCAGCAGAAGTTTGATGATTTCGACAGCAAAGACATGCCAAAACTGCAGCGAGACACCGATGCCCTGCCATTGTGGCGTGAAACCCTGCAAGAGCTGGCCGAGCAATACCAGTTGATGGTCGAGCAACATGGCGATCTGGAGCGCCAGCTGGAACAGCGTAAAGCTAAACTAGGTGAAGCCTTCAATCGCTTAAGCGAGCAACATCGCGCCAAATCCAAACAACTGCAGCAACAAAAGGATCAGACCCGCGAGCAACAAG
>JAIUMG010000057.1 GCA_022565655.1 Alkalimonas sp. | reverse complement strand
CAATCTGACCCTTCGACAGCGATAAACTGATGTCCTTGACGACCGTATGCGGGACATAGGCAACAGCCAGTTGTTCCAATACAAGCATGATTTCTTCCGCTTAATGACGGTCCATAGAGCGCGCCAGAATAATCACTGGCAACAAGCCAACCAACACGATCGCCAGTGCCGACAACGAGGCATCCGCTAGTCGCTCATCTGAGGCCAGTTCATAGGTTCGTACCGCCAACGTATTAAAGTTAAAAGGTCGTAAAATCAAAGTCGCTGGCAATTCTTTTAACACATCAACGAACACCAGCAATAAGGCCGTTAATACACTGCCGCGTAACAAGGGCACATGCACCCGTAACAACACTTGCCGTGGGGCGCAGCCCAGCGAGCGTGCAGCTTGATCCATATTCGGCCGGATCCGATGCAACCCCGCTTCGACACTGTGCAATGATACCGCCAAAAAACGAACACTGTATGCCAACAATAGCGCAAATAAAGTACCAGAAAAGAGCAGGCCTGTCCGAATACCAAACCATTGTTCAGCCAGTAAATCAATGCGCTGGTCTAAAAAAGCCAACGGCAACATGACGCCAATCGCAATGACGGTGCCGGGAATGGCGTAGCCCATAGCGGCAAGGCGAACCGGGATCAGCACCAGCCAATCGCGTTTTAACCGGCGGGCATAGGCAAACACCAACGCCAGCGTCACCGATATGATAGCGGCCATTGCCGCCAGCGAGAAGCTGTTCCACACCAGTTGCACAAAGCGTTCATCCAGTGTGACCTGCCAGGTGGCCAATGCCCAGAGCCCCAGTTGCACCGCAGGAATAACAAAACCAAACAACAGCGGCAAACAGCACAGCAACAACACCAGCCATTTGCGACCAGCGTGAAGTTGACGCCGAGGCTGCTGGGTATCTTTTTGCCCCTGATGATAATAACGAATTTTACGCCTGGACCACTGCTCAAGCACCAGTAAAAATAACACAAAGCTGGTCAGGAGTGCGGCCAGCTGAGCGGCTGCCAGGCTATTATTTAAACCAAACCAGGTGCGGAAAATACCGGTGGTGAAGGTATCCACACCAAAATACTGCACCGTGCCATAATCAGCAAAGGCTTCCATCATTGCCAAGGCGGTGCCGGTTAAAATAGCCGGGCGAGCTAAAGGCAAGGCAACGCGCCAAAAATGCTGTCGTGGGGTTAAACCAAGGGTACGGCTGGCTTCTTGCAGTGAACTGGCTTGCTCGCGAAATGCCGTTCGCGCCAGCATATAAACATAAGGATACAGCACCAGCGAGAGCATCAGAATAGCGCCACCTAAGGAACGGATCTCGGGAAACCAGTAGTCGCCATAGCGCCAGTCAAACCAGCTTCGTAACTGGCCTTGCACTGGCCCGGCAAAGTCCAGTAAGCCCGTGTAGGTATACGCAATAATGTATGCTGGAATGGCCAGTGGCAATAACAACATCCACTCCAGGTACTTTCGCCCCGGGAATTGATATTGTGACACCAGCCAGGCACAGCCAGTGCCGATAAACAACGCGCCCAGCCCGACACCAAAAGCCAGCAACAGCGAGTTGCTGATGTAGCTCCACAGTACCGTCTGCCGCAGGTGAGCCCAGACCTCCCATTGCGGGCTAAGCACACTCAGCAGGATCATCAGCACAGGAATCGCCAGCAGCAGCGCAGGCACAAGTACCAACCAGCGCCATGGATCCAGCTGCCAGCGCCTGGTGCGCTCAGTCACCCTTTAACTCCAGCAAGATTGAGTACCCACAGTTCAACGCCAGCGCGCCCGATCCATTAAGCGTAACGCATCTGCATTGAGCTCACCCAAACGCTCCAGCGGTAAAGTATCGGCTTTGAAGGTCCCAAATTGCTGCAAGGTTTCGCTGTAAGCAACATCAGTCCGCACCGGGTATTCATGGTTGGCTTCGGCATACCATTGCTGGGTCTGTTCTTGCAGCATAAACTCGAGTAACTGACGGGCTGCAGTTGGGTTGGGGGCATGCGCCGATATACCGGCTCCAGAGATATTGATATGCGCACCAGCAGCGTCTTGATCTGGCCAGAACACCTTGATCTGGCTTGCCGCGGCCTGATCACGAGGGTCGTTGACCATACTGGCCAGGTAATAGGTATTGGCAAGGGCAATGTCACACACACCAGCTGCCAAGGCACGGATTTGGTCGCGATCGCCACCACGAGGAGGACGGGCAAAATTGGCGACCAAACCACGCACCCATTGTTCTGTGGCTTCAACGCCCTGATGAGCCAGTCGGCTGGCAACCAGCGACTGGTTGTAAATATGGCTTGAACTACGAACACAAATACGGCCTCGCCATTCGGCTGCAGTGAGATCCTGTAAGCCCGATAGGGTGGCCGGGTCAACTCGATCAGCCGCATACAAAATAGGGCGGGCACGAACCGTTAAACCAAACCAGTAACCGGCTTCATCCCGTAAGTGGGCCGGGATCTGTTCATGAAGAAAGTCAGATTGCAATGGTTGCAGCAATTGTTGCTGTTTCGCTCGGTACAGACGACCTACATCCGTGGTAATCAATAAATCAGCCGGGCTGTTGCGGCCCTCACTCGCCATACGGGTGATCAATTCATCGGCGTTGCCCGTGATCAGGTTGACCCGAATGCCGGTTTGCTCACTGAACTGGTCCAGTACGGGTTTAATCAACTCTTCTTGCCGGGCCGAGTAGACATTGACTTCAGCCGCCCACAACTCGGCACTCTGAACCAGGCCACCTATTATCAAACTACACCACAACAATAGCAGGGAACGTATTTTCATCACTAAACTCCGGTAACGGCGTGCAATACCTCTGCAGGTATGTTTTCAGGCGATAAGATGGCCAGTATAGCTCTAATGAGAATTGTTCTCAATAGTATTTATGCTAATACTGACGTAAAGATCAGTTGATTGAATCTAGGTCAGGCCGATAAGGGCTCTGCAAGCTGGCCAACCGAAAGCTAATTTTTCGACTTGCTGTACGTCTCTTGTTCTTGAGGACTTAACGCTGATTTGGTAGCGTGGCTAAATAAATTAAGCCATAATACAATTTGTTATGCATTTCACTCACGCTTTAAGGAGCTTCACATGATGCTGATAGCAGTGCTGTCATGCTTTATTCTTGCCTGTTTTGCTCCCTGGGTACACCGTCTTGGTGGCCGCCAAAGTGGTTGGTTATTGTCTTTGTTACCAGCCGCACTCTTTGTCTATTTTGCCAGTTTACTGCCTGAGGTCAGCCAGGGTGGCCAGCTGCAATTTGCTTATCCCTGGTTTCCAGGCTTACAAATCCAGCTCAGCTTTCTGATCGATGGACTGTCGCTGCTATTTGCCCTGCTGATCACGGGTATCGGCTTCTTTATTCTGGTGTATGGCGGACGCTACTTAGAAGGACATCAATCGCTCGGGCGCTTTTATATTTTCCTGCTCGGCTTCATGGGCTCCATGCTGGGGCTGGTGTTATCAGATAACCTGATTAGTTTATTTGTGTTCTGGGAGCTAACCACCATCACCTCCTTTATGCTGATTGGCTTTAACCATGAACAAGAAGATGCTCGTAAAAAAGCCCATCAGGGCCTTATGGTTACGGTGCTTGGCGGGCTGGCATTGATGACCGGTCTCATTCTGCTTGGCTTGGCTGCAGGCAGCTTTGAATTAAGCACCATTCTAGCCAGTGGTACTTTAACCGAGCACTCTTTGTATTTGCCGATGTTGCTGTTAATTTTGCTGGGCACCTTTACCAAGTCGGCGCAAACCCCTTTTCACTTTTGGTTGCCCAATGCCATGGCGGCTCCTACGCCGGTCTCGGCTTATTTACACTCGGCTACCATGGTAAAGGCCGGCGTTTATCTGATGGCTCGTTTGCACCCAAGCCTAGGCGGTAGCGAAGCCTGGTTGCTGATCCTGACATTATTTGGTGCCGTGACCATGGTCACTGGGATTTTCCTGGCCAGTCGGGCCACTGGTATCAAGCGCGTGCTTGCCTATTCAACCGTGATGGCGCTGGGTACCTTAACCATGTTGCTAGGCTTGGGGACCGAAAAAGCGGCGCTGGCTGCGGTGACCTTTTTATTGGCTCATGCCTTGTATAAAGGCGCTCTCTTTATGATTGCAGGAATTTTGGACCACTCGGCTGGCGTGAAAGATTTTCGCGATGTCGGAGGCTTACGCTCCAGCATGCCAGCCACCACTGCCGTTGCCATCCTGGCTTCGTTATCCTTGGCTGGCATCATTCCGTTATTTGGCTTTGTCGGTAAAGAATTGCTGCTGGAAGCCGTACTCAGTGCTTCGATTTGGCAGATAGGCCTGACCGTTGCTACCTTGGTGGCTAACATTATGGTGGTGCTGGTGGCTGCCATCATGGCATTGACGCCTTGGTTTGGTAAAACCGTCGAAACACCGAAAAAACCTCATGACCCCAATGTCGCTTTATTGATAGGCCCTGCCCTACTAGCCGTTCTTGGCCTGCTATTCGGTCTGGTACCAGCTTTAGCCGCCGATGGTATTTTAACTGCTGCCGCTTCCGCTGTGTATGGCCAGCCCGTGACGCTTGGTTTATCGCTCTGGCATGGCATTAATCTACCGTTGATGTTAACGATCAGCAGCTTAATCCTTGGTCTGATTATGTTCCGTTTCTGGGCGGGCTGGCGCCACATGACCCGCTTTATGCAAACCGCAGAAAAGTTTGGCCCTGAAGTTATTTACGAACGACTCATGTTGGGCATGACCAGCTTTGCCAGTTGGCAGACTAAGACCCTGCAAAATGGCTATTTGCGTAATTATCTGATCACGACCTTAGGCACGGTCATTATTATCGTCGGCTGGGCCTTGTTGCGGGTTCAGCATTTGGAGCTGCATATCAGCTTCGATGATATCAAGATCCATGAGTTTGCCATTGTCGCCTTGCTCATCTTATCAGCCATAATCGCGGTAGTAGTCCGTTCTTTCCTGGCTGCGGTTGCCATGCTGGGCGCCCTTGGTTTTGGGGTTGCTCTGCTCTATGTATTCTTCAGTGCTGTTGATGTTGGTATTACCCAGGTGCTGGTTGAAACCATTACCGTGTTACTGTTGGTACTGGTGCTGTATCGCTTGCCTGAGTTTCGCAGCCTGTCATCGACCGCCAACCGCATTCGTGATGCCATTATTGCCGGAGCGACAGGTCTGTTGATGACTGTGCTGGTGCTAGCAATTACCGGTGCCCGTCAGCTGGAAGGTATTTCGGAGTACTTCCTGCAAAATAGTGGCCCACTGGGACATGGACGTAATGTCGTCAATGTGATTCTGGTGGACTTCCGGGCTCTGGATACGTTAGGCGAGCTCTTTGTGCTGGCATTGGTCGCTATTGGTGTCTATGCCATGATCCACTTGCGAACTGGCGCCTTACCGGTCACCAACTCTGACCGTCGGGCTGCTTTTAACTTTCGGCGTGCCCAAAAAGAAAAAAGCAAGGCAGAACAACAAACCAAGGAAACGGGAGAGTCATCATGAAACCAAGACGCTTTAATATGCGCTCCTTGATCCTGAATACCGGTAGCTCACTGCTGCTACCGTTATTGGTACTATTTTCATTGTTTTTATTGTTCCGGGGCCATGATGAACCAGGCGGCGGCTTTATCGGTGGCCTGGTCGCAGCGGCAGCAGTCGCACTAAAGCTGTTCGCAGAAGACTATAAAGCCGCCCGCGATATGCTGCGGGTCCACCCATTGCAATTGGTCGGTATCGGTTTGGTTTTAGCTGCGCTGGCAGCCTTGCCGGCTTTATTCTTCGGCCAGTCCTTTTTTACCGCTCAGTGGTGGTCGGTCGATCTACCTATCTTTGGTCATTTAAAGCTCAGTACCCCTCTGTTGTTTGATATTGGCGTCTTTCTGGGCGTGATAGGAGCTGTGCTGACTGTTGTCTTTACACTAGCGGAGGCTGAACACTCATGACCACTTTAATGGCTATCCTCATTGGAACCTTTTATGCAGCAGCAATTTACATGATGTTGCGTCGCTCAGTGGTTAAACTAGTGATTGGTTTGATCTTATTGTCGAATGCTGCCAACTTACTTATTTTTACGGTGGCAGGTCTGGAGCGGGGCACCCCGCCGCTCATTCCAAAAGGCCAAGACGTCATTGTCGGAGCCGCAGCCGATCCGCTGGCTCAGGCGGTCATATTAACGTCCATCGTAATCGGTTTTGGCGTGCTTGCTTTTGCCGTGGTACTGATCCACCGTGCCTGTGAAGTCGTGCAAACTGACGATATGAATGAAATGAAGGGAACCGATTAATGGATCTGGAAGTGTTGGTTGCTCTGCCGATTATTATTCCACTGTTGCTTGGTGCCATTTCACTAACGGTACTTAGCAATCATAACGCTCAACGCTGGATTGGTGCCGTTGGAACCGCCCTGCTGCTATTCAGTGCCACCGCCCTACTGCTTCAAACAAAAGAACATGGTATTCAGGTGCTTGAAGTTGGCTCCTGGCCGGCCCCTTTTGGTATTGTGCTGGTATCCGATATGCTCGGCGCCATCATGGTGATGTTGGCATCAACCCTGGGCTTTATCACCGCACTGTATAGCTTAAAGACCATTCGTAAGCGGTTTGAACGCTTTGGCTATTACCCCTTGCTGCACTTATTGCTTGCTGGTGTGAATGGTGCTTTCCTAACCGGCGATATCTTTAATCTTTACGTATGGTTTGAAGTTCTGCTGGTCGCTTCCTTTGCCTTGCTCATTTTAGGTGGTGAGCGGGCACAGATGGAAGGTGCCATCAAATATGTCACACTGAACTTACTGTCATCCGCATTATTTTTAACCGCGATTGGCCTGACGTACGGCTTGGTTGGCACCTTAAACATGGCGGACATTGCGGTGAAGCTCGGCAGTGTTGATGACCAGAAGATGGTGACTGTGATTGGCAGTTTGTTCTTAATTGCTTTTGCTATTAAAGCGGCCGCCTTCCCATTATTCTTCTGGCTGCCGGCTTCATATCACACGCCGCAGGTTGCTGTGTCGGCTATTTTTGCCGGACTGCTGACCAAGGTTGGTGTGTATGCCTTGTATCGTGTCTTTACGCTGATCTTTACCGCAGACACCGGCTTCACGCATGAGGTGCTGTTATGGATGGCGGTTTTCACCATGCTAACTGGCGTACTGGGAGCTGCTGCTCAGTTTGAAATCCGCCGTATTCTCAGCTTTCACAGCATTAGCCAGATCGGTTACATGATGCTCGGCTTGGCGCTATTTACGCCTTTGGCCCTGATTGGCGGGATCTTTTATATTGTTCATCACAGCATTGTTAAATCCAGCCTCTTTTTGACATCAGGTTTGATTTATCGTTTAGGTGGCAGCTTTGAACTGAAAAAGCTGGGCGGCTTGTACCGAAAACACCCCGGCTTAGCTATTTTGTTTTTTATTCCGGCGTTGTCACTGGCCGGGGTTCCACCACTTTCAGGCTTTTTTGCTAAATTTATTTTGATTAAAGCAGGTGCGGAAGTCGACTCCTGGTGGGCGATCGGTATCGCACTACTGGTTGGTCTGCTTACCTTGTATTCGATGATTAAAATCTGGAATGAAGCGTTTTGGAAAGCCACTCCGGAACCCACTCCTCCAGTCCCGGCACCAACACGCAATGTGTTGATCTACTTCTCAATTGGTATTCTCGCATTCATCACCGTTGCGCTTGGTATCTTCGCGCAGTCTATGTATGAAATAGCCGAGATAGCAGCCAGTCAACTGCTCAATCCCGCTGCTTACATTGAAGCGGTATTAGGGAGGGGTTCACAATGAATGTATTACTTTCGAACCTGGTGCTGGCTCTTATTTGGGCTGCACTGACCGATACCATGAATGCTGGTGGATTGGTGATCGGCTTCCTGATTGGCTACCTGGTGCTGGTTCTGGTGTTTCGGCAGCACCCTGATGTGCGCCAATACCGACTCCGTGTTCCTCGTATGTTCAGCTTTGTGGTGTTCTTTACCAAAGAACTGATCCTCGCTAACCTCAAAGTCGCCTATGATGTATTAACGCCCATTCATTTAATGAAGCCAGGGGTGATTGCAATGCCACTGCGAGCCGAAAGCGACCTCGAAATCACCATGCTGGCGAATGCGATCTCATTAACCCCCGGTTCCCTGAGTTTGGATGTCTCATCAGATCGTAAGGTACTTTATGTGCATATCATGTATCTACACAATAAAGAGGATGTCCTGAACGAGTTGAAACGAATGGAAACTAAAATTTTAAGGGTGATGCGATGAATCCAGTACTCGATTATGCCCTATTGCTATGCTTTGCTATTTTAAGTGTTTCGGTTTTTCTGGCGCTATGGCGTTTATTTAAAGGGCCAACACTCCCAGATAGAGTGGTAGCGCTAGAGTTGATTGCCTCAATGACCGTTGGCTTTATTGGCCTGTACGCCATTCGAACCGGCCGGGATGCTTTTATCGATGTGGCCATGGTGCTGGCATTGACGGCCTTTTTAGCTGCGATTGGTTTTGCCCGCTACTTAGAAAAAGGGAGTCACCGCGATGATCACTGATACGCTAGCCGCCCTATTTATCATCGGCGGTAGTTTCTTTATGCTGGTGGCTTCTTTAGGTGTCTTCCGCATGCCGGATCTACTCACGCGCATGCATGCCACGACCAAGTCAGGCGTATTGGGTGCAGGCCTGATTATGTGTGGTGTTATGCTGTTCTTTATTGATAGTGGCGTCACCTTAAAAGCATTGGCGGTGATGGCATTTACCACCTTAACCTCACCAATAGCGGCCCATGCGATTGGACGAGCCGGTTACTTTATCGGTGTCCCCCTATGGGAGAAAACCGTCAAAGATGAACTGCATGGGCGCTATGATGAAGAGACCCATGTGTTGCATAGTTCAGACGATCAGAAAGAAAACGAAGACCGGGGCTAAACGCCCCTAGTCTGGTTGCAGTCGATTTTGATAACTGGAAAAGTCCGGCACCGTTCGTTGGTAATCCTGGCCAAATAAGGTTGAGTGCACAATAAAATCTGCGGTTGCCTGATTGCAGGCAACAGGGATATTCCAGACCACAGCCAAACGGATCAGTGCTTTGACATCTGGATCATGTGGTTGAGAACTCAGTGGGTCCCAAAAAAACACCAGCCAATCCACTTTTTGCTCCGCAATTAAAGCACCGATTTGCTGATCCCCGCCCAGTGGCCCACTGGCCAAACAATGTACGTTTTTGCCCAGTTGCTTGGTGAGCAGCGAACCAGTCGTCCCGGTCGCGTACAGTTCTTTATCCGCAAAGAAGTCGGCATGGGTACTGACCCACTCCAACAGCTCTTGCTTCTTACCATCGTGAGCAACCAGTGCAATTGTTTTCATTATTCAATCCTCTAATGGTGTATATACTTAAGTACCCATCTTACGCTTATTGTTGAGGCAAAAAAAAGCCCTGCAAAGCAGGGCAAACAACCAAGGTCCACGTATAACATCGTTATTGGCCCGGTGTTAGCTGAGCTTTTGGCTTCGTGCTAACCACCGTTGACCACATCATTTGGGTGTATCTATACTGAGCATTACTGCTCAGATTCAACTATCTTTTTCATTGCCGTCATATAACCGCGCAGTGTTTTACCAACGACTTCTACCGGGTGATTACGGATAGACTCATTGATAGCAATCAGCTCAAGGTTATCAACACCTTGCTGAGGTGAGCTCAGGCCCTTGCCAACCAGCTCGTTGCTTAGGCTATTCACGGTATCCCGCAGCAAAGGCACCGCCGCATTGGCAAACAGATAATTACCATACTCGGCAGTATCTGAAATCACCACATTCATCTCATACAGACGCTTGCGGGCAATGGTGTTGGCGATCAATGGCGTTTCATGCAGCGACTCGTAATAAGCAGATTCAGCAATAATGCCAGCATCGACCATGGTCTCAAACGCTAATTCAACCCCTGCTTTGACCATGGCAACCAACAGAATACCCCGGTCAAAAAACGTTTGTTCTGCGATTTGCTCTGCTGATTCCGGCGCTTGCTCAAAACTGGTTTGCTTGGTTTCTTCACGCCAGCGCAGCAAGTTGGCATCATCGTTGGCCCAGTCTTCCATCATGGTGCTGGAGAACTCGCCACTGATGATATCATCCATGTGTTGCTCGAACAGAGGACGAAGCTGCTGCTTCAATTGCTCTGACAAGCGATAAGCTTTCACTTTAGCCGGATTCGACAATCGATCCATCATATGGGTAATGCCACCGTGCTTCAGTGCCTCGGTGATCACTTCCCAACCATATTGGATCAGTTTAGCGGCATAGCCAGACTCAATACCGTCAGCGACCATACGCTCATGGGCCAAAATTGAACCGGTTTGTAACATACCGCACAGAATCGTTTGTTCGCCCATCAGATCGGACTTCACTTCGGCGATAAAGGATGAGTGCAGCACTCCTGCGCGGTCGCCACCAGTGGCAGACGCATAGGCTTTGGCGATGGTCAGGCCTTGTCCTTTCGGATCATTTTCTGGATGCACAGCCAGTAAGGTTGGCACGCCAAAGCCACGCTTATATTCTTCACGAACTTCGGTGCCCGGACACTTCGGAGCCACCATGATCACGGTAATATCGGAGCGAATTTGCTTGCCTTCTTCTACAATATTAAAGCCATGCGAATACGCTAAAGTTGCGCCCTGCTTCATCAGTGGCATAACGGCATCAACCACTGAGCTGTGCTGCTTGTCAGGCGTTAGATTCAACACCAGATCGGCCTGCGGGATCAGCTCCTGATAGGTACCGACTTTAAAGTTATTGCTGGTTGCCTTTTCATAAGAGGGACGCTTTTGCGCAATGGCTTCATCACGCAATGCATAGCTGATATTTAAGCCAGAGTCACGCATGTTCAGGCCTTGGTTCAAACCCTGAGCGCCGCAACCGACAATGACAATATTCCAATCTTTGATGGCATTGCAGCCATCGGCAAATTCACTTTTATCCATAAAACGGCATTGTTTCAGCTGAGTCAGCTGCTGCCGTAAATTTAAGCTGTTAAAATAGTTGCTCATGCTTACATCTCTGAATACTGGTACGCTGGCCAGCCGTTCTGGCCCTTGCAACCTATGGCTGCTGCGTTAATGAAGCCATCATACGTCACTTTACTTATTGCATGAAGTGATATATTTTGAATTCTGTATTTCACTTTATGAAACATAAACCATGGATATTCGCAGTACCCAATTATTTTTGCATCTTGCATCCAGCCTTAATTTCGCTAAAACCAGTGAACAAATGTTTGTCAGTCCCTCAACACTGACTCGCGTGATCCAACGGTTGGAACAAGAGCTGAATACAGAGCTATTTATTCGGGATAAACGATCGGTCAGGCTGACACCACAAGGCAGGCGTGTACAGAAGTTCGCCTATTTATGGCTGGATGAATGGCACCAGTTGCAGCTGGACCTGGCGGTCAGTAGTGCGGAATTGGTGGGAGAAATCAAACTATTTTGCACCGTGACGGCCAGTTACAGCCATCTGCCCGACATTTTGGATAAGTTTCGGGTACTCTGTCCTAAAGCTGATATCAAGCTTACCACAGGCGATGCGTCTATTGCCGTTGAAAAAGTGCGCTCTGGTGAAGTCGATATTGCGTTAGCCGCCCATCCTGAGCATTTGCCTGTGAATATGATCTTTCATAGCATTACGAAATTGCCCATTGGTTTTATAGCCCCAACAATCCCTGGTAAAGTCGTTGATTTGCTTGCTCTGCGCCCCATTCCCTGGCCTGATATTCCTATCATCCAACCTGAGAGGGGCCCAGCCCGCAGTCGCTTTGACCGCTGGTTGAAAGATACTGGGTTCGTACCCCATGTGGTGGCCAAGGTCGATGGGCATGAAGCGATGGTCAGTATGGTGGCGCTAGGTACCGGCATTGCGTTAGCCCCCGATGTTGTGGTGCAGCACAGTCCAGTCAAAGATCGCGTGAGGCCGCTTAAAATAGAGTACAACTTTGCCGATTTTGATTTGGGGATCTGCTTGCTCAGCAAGCGAAACCAGGAACCACTGCTTAAAGCCTTTTGTCAGGTTGCCAGCAGGTGATATGTCATTGCGGGCTTATGGGCATAGATTGCCCAAGCGAAACCTGGCACAAAGGCTGTCGTGACCTGCATTCCCAGTAAGGGGTTACTTTACGACAGTTAAATGCGAGCGGCCAGTTTTTGGCTTTGATTCGCTGGCTTGCTCCGTCGTTTCTGTCTCTGCCGATTCATCGTAATCATCCATATCGGTTTCATCTTCATCCAGTGTAAAGACCGTACCAGCACCATTTTCTTTGGCATAAATGGCTAATACCGCTTTGATCGGGATATAAAGAGCGAACGGATGACCACCAAAGCGCGCACTGCAGCTTAGCACGTCATTTCCCATTTGCATTTGAGCAACGGCAGATGGTGCCATATTCAGCACAATCTGACCATTCTGCACAAACTGCGGTGGCACTTTGGTATCAGGGTATTCTGCATCGACCACCAGATATGGAGTGCAATCGTTATCGACAATCCACTCATAAAAAGCACGCAATAAGTAAGGTCGGTTTGGAGTCACAATTAACCTCCTTTCCCTCTACGGTACTCCCGCTCAGCTTCGGTCAGTGAAGCCATAAAGGAATCACGGTCAAACAGGCGAGCCATATAATTCATCAGCGTTTTGCTGCCTGGGCCGCTCAGTTCAATACCTAGTTTTGGTAAGCGCCACAACAAGGCCGCCATATAACAATCGACCAAGCCGAACTCTTCACTCATAAAAAATGGTGCTTCGTCAAACAGAGGGGCGACGGCCAACAGGCCTTCAGTTAGATCTTGGCGAGCCTGATCAGCATCATCAGCATGACGTAAAATCCGTTCGGCCAGTGCATACCAGTCTTTTTCGATACGGTACATCATTAAACGCGCTTGTCCACGGGCAACCGGATACACTGGCATCAACGGTGGATGTGGGAAACGCTCGTCCAGATACTCAATAATGATTTGTGCC
>JAIUMG010000056.1 GCA_022565655.1 Alkalimonas sp. | reverse complement strand
GTGTTTATCCGCGCTTCGATCGTGCGCGATGGTGCCACCATGTCAGAGATGAGCCAACGCAAATACAACTACATTCGCGCCGAACAGCTGGAACGTGATCAGCGCGGTATTCAGTTGATGCCAAGAACGCCTCAGGCTGTGCTACCGGAGTGGGACGACAGTTTGATTCTGCCACCGACCTTTGATGAGTATTTGCAACAGCAAGAGAGGAAGCAGGACTAATGGATAGCGAGTTGTTGATGGAGCACGAGGAGTTGCCTGAAGCGCAACCCGTTAGTGCCCGCATTCGTCTGCCATTTGGCTTTGCCAAGCGTCACTCGGTGTTGCTGCAACAGCAGGCTGAGGGCTTTGTGCTCTATGTTCAACCTGCCACCAAGCCGGAGGCGGTGCTGGAAGTGCGCCGAATGCTGTCCGAAACTTTTCATATTACCCGGCTGTCAGCGGTTGAGTTCGAAAGTATTCTGGAAGCCAGCTATCAACGCGACTCATCCGAAGCCCAGCAAATCATGCAGGATATTGGTAATGAGGTGAATCTGGCTTCGCTGGCCGATGATATTCCGGAAAGCGAAGACTTGCTCGATAACGAAGACGATGCGCCCATCATCAAGCTGATCAATGCCATGCTGGGTGAAGCCATCAAGCTGGGTGCGTCTGATATTCATGTTGAAACCTTCGAAAAAGCACTGGTGGTGCGCTTTCGAGTCGATGGCATTTTACGTGAAGTGCTGCGGCCCAATCGTAAGTTATCCAGCTTGCTGGTGTCGCGAATTAAAGTGATGGCCAAGCTGGATATCGCTGAAAAGCGGGTGCCACAGGATGGCCGTATCAGTTTGAAAATTGCTGGCCGGGCGGTGGATGTGCGGGTATCGACCATGCCTTCCAGCCATGGCGAGCGGGTGGTGTTGCGATTGCTGGATAAAAACACTTCGCACCTGAACCTGGCTGATTTAGGCATGACCCTGGCCATCCAACAGCAGTTTTCCAAATTAATTCTAAAACCACACGGCATTTTGCTGGTCACCGGGCCCACAGGCTCGGGTAAAAGTACCACCCTCTATGCCGGCTTAACCGAAATCAACACCAAAGACCGTAATATTCTGACGGTGGAAGACCCAATCGAATACGAACTGGAAGGCATTGGCCAGACGCAGGTTAATACCAAGGTCAACATGACCTTCGCCCGTGGCTTACGCGCTATTTTACGGCAGGATCCTGATGTGGTGATGGTGGGTGAAATTCGCGATCTGGAAACGGCACAAATAGCGGTGCAAGCCAGTTTAACCGGCCACCTGGTGATGTCGACCTTGCACACCAATACCGCAGCTGGTGCCATTACCCGCTTGGAAGATATGGGCATTGAGCCCTTTTTGTTGTCTTCCAGCTTACTAGGGGTGTTGGCACAACGGCTGGTACGCACCTTATGCCCGCATTGCAAAGAGGCCCATAGCCCGGATAAAGAAGAGCGCAATCTGCTGGGTGTGCAGAAAAAAGACAACGCCATTATTTATCGGGCTAAAGGTTGCGAGCATTGCAATTTCACCGGCTATCGTGGCCGAACGGGGATCCATGAGTTGTTGGTGGTGGATGACCACTGCCGGGAAATGATCCACAACCGCCAGGGTGAACAGCTGATTGAAAAATACATCCGGCCAAACTGCCCCAGTATTCGCCGCGATGGCTTTGATAAAGTGCTGTTGGGGCAAACGACACTCGAAGAGGTGCTGCGCGTCACCCGTGAGGACTTGTAGTGGCAGCTTTTGAGTATCAGGCACTGGATGCCCGTGGTCGCAAGAGTAAGGGGGTACTGGAAGCAGATAATGCACGTCAGGCCCGGCAGCTATTGCGCGAGCGTAAGCTAACGCCACTAGCGGTGGAGGTGGCGTCCAAGCAGGAAAAAGCCATCTCGGCCAGCAAAAGTTGGTTTAAACGTAAAATCCCAACCGCAGAACTCGCCCTGATCACCCGACAACTCGCTACCTTAGTTGCTGCGGCCTTGCCGATTGAAAATGCTTTATTGGCAGTGGCAGAACAATGCGAAAAACCACGACTGAAGAACATGTTGATGGGCGTGCGGTCTAAGGTGGTAGAAGGCTATAGTCTGGCTGAGGGGTTGGCGGAGTTTCCGCATGTGTTTGATCACCTGTATCGTTCTATGGTGGCGGCAGGTGAGAAATCCGGCCATCTGGATCAGGTGTTGAACCGCTTGGCTGATTACACAGAGCAACGCCAGCACATGCGCAACCAGATTATGATGGCGTCGATTTATCCGGTGGTGATGGTGTTTGTCGCGATTGCCGTGATTGCTATTTTGCTGTCGGCGGTAGTACCACAAATTACCGAACAATTTGAGCACATGGGTCAACAGTTGCCCTTGCTGACCCGCTTTATGATCGGTGCCAGCGATGTGGTGCGTAGTTATGGCATCTGGATCCTGCTAACGATATTGTTGTTGGGCGTTTTTATTCAGCGACTGTTGCGACGCAAAGACATGCGTTATCGTTACGATCAGTTTTTATTAAGCAGTGCCATGGTGGGTAAGGTCATTCGCAGTATCAATACCGCTCGTTTTGCCCGCACCTTAAGTATATTAAATGCCAGCTCGGTACCCTTGCTGGAAGCGATGCGCATCAGCGGTGATGTACTGAGTAATAGCTATATGAAGCAGGCGGTGGCAGACGCCACCTTAAAAGTGCGGGAAGGCAGTTCATTGCGCAACGCGCTGGAGCAAACCAAGTTGTTTCCGCCAATGATGCTGCATATGATCGCCAGTGGTGAAAAGAGTGGTCAGCTGGATACCATGCTGATCCGCACAGCGGACACCCTGGACCGGGAGTTTGAGATGACCATGACGGTCACGCTGGAAATTTTTAAGCCAGTGGTAGTGATTACCCTGGCCATTATTGTCTTTTTGATCGTGCTGGCAATTTTGCTGCCGATCCTTGAACTTAATCACATGGTAGGTGGGTAACATGAAAAAGCAGCAAGGGTTTAGTTTATTGGAATTGATGGTTGTCATCGTGATTCTGGGGATTATTGCCAGTCTGGTGGTGCCCAATGTGATGGGCAATAAAGAAGAAGCCGATCGACAAAAAGCCGTGGTCGATATTCAACAGTTGGAAAATGCGCTGGATATGTATCGGTTACGCAACGGCTTTTATCCCACCACAGAGCAGGGGCTGCGTGCCTTGGTTGAGCCTGCGACTTCCGAGCCGGTACCACGCTCGTTCCCAGAGGGTGGTTTTATCCGACGTTTACCGCGCGACCCATGGGGTCAGGATTATCAATTAGCCAGCCCGGGGCAGTTCGGCCGTATCGATATCTTTAGTATGGGGCCAGATGGTGTCCCCGGCACTGATGATGATATTGGCAACTGGGATATCGACAACAACAACTGAGAGCATTGATGCAGCCTTTTGCAAGCAAGCAGGCAGGTTTTACCTTACTGGAAGTGATTCTGGTGATTTTGCTGTTTGGCTTGTTGGTGAGCGCTGTGGTGGTCAACTTTTCCTGGGATAACCGGGACGATAAGCTCGAACAAGAAGCTCACCGCTTTCAGCAGTTGTTTCATTATGCAGCAGAAACCGCCTTGATGCGCCAGCAGGAGTGGGGGGTCGTGATCAAGCCAAATGGCTATGAGTTTCTGGTGTACCAGCCCGATGATGACAAGTGGTTATCGGCGGATACACCGGCATCCTTGGCCTGGCATGAACTGCCGGCTGGTCAGGAGCTGAAACTGGAGCTGGAAGGCTTACCCTGGCAGGAAGGTAGCTTACTTGGCGAATTAAATTGGTCGAGTGACGAGCTTGAAGCTCAACAGCGGCAAGCCGATGATGTGGCCGTGCTGCCACATATCTTTATTTTATCGTCAGGTGAAATCACCCCGTTTCAATTGATTTTGCAGGATGAGAGCGAGCGACCTTTCTGGTATGTCGAGGTACGGGGGGAGTTTAGTATTCCGTTGTATCGTGAGCAGGTTGAGAGCAACGCACCATGAAACAGCGTGGTTTTACCTTAATTGAAGTGTTGTTTGCACTGGCTATTTTTGCCACGGCCGGGCTGGCGGTGATGCGCACCGTGACGGAGCATATCCGGGCGGTGACCATGTTGGAAGACATGACCTTCGCCAGCTATGTGGCGACCAATCAATTGACCATGCTGCAGCTCGACACCACATGGCCACCAGCGGAACAAGCACATGGCGAGGTTGAACTCGGCAACCGGCAGTGGCGTTGGCAGCAGCAGGTGACTACTGTGGCTGACGATGATTTACGTCAGGTGGAGGTGCAGGTCAGTCTGGCCGAACAGCCGGATGATGTGTTGTACCAGTTGATTACCTATATCGGACGGCCGCATGCGAGGTAGAGGCTTTACCTTTATTGAAATGCTGTTGGCTGTAGCTATTTTTGCTATGGTAGGACTGGCCTCTTTTGCGGTACTCAATAGCGTCACTGAAGGGGATAAGTTATCGCAACAAGCAGCCGAGCGGCTGCAAAAACTGCAGTTTGCGCTGATGGTGATGGAGCGGGATCTGATGCAGATCAGTTTGCGTCATGTACGGATCCAAGGTGAAGCAGCGCAAAAAGAGCGCTTTTGGGGCGGGCGTTTTATACTGGAAAGTGAAGGCGATGCCATGGGCTTTGCCCGGCATGGTTGGCGTAATCCGGGCATGATCCTGCCTCGTAGCGAGCTGCAACTGCTGGGCTATCGGCTGCAGGAAGAGCAATTACAGCGTTTATTCACCCTGTACCCAGATGCTGTGACCGGCACCGAACCCCGGGTGCAAGTGTTGCTTGAAGATGTTACCGAACTGGAGTTTGGCTTTTTGCAGGGGGAGCAGTGGCAAGATAGCTGGCGCGATGCGCTCTGGCCGCAAGCGGTACGCATCCGGATAACGCACAATGAGCTGGGCGTGATCGAAAAAGTGGTGCTGCTGCCAGACGATAACGCCTTACCTGGGGAGCAGGTACGATGATCGGCAATCCGGCTCGTCAGCAAGGGGTAGCACTGGTGATGGTGCTGATGATCGTCGCCATCGTGGTGGTGATCGCGGTGAATATGAGTGGCCGTTTGCAGCTTACCCTGCAGCGTCAGCAAAACTTACAACAGCAACAGCAGGCGTTTTGGTACGCCATGGGTACCGAAGCTTTTGCCCGACAGGTGTTGCGGCGATCTTTGCAAGGCCAGGAGACCACGCACTTAGGCCAGGACTGGGCCTTGCAGGGCGCGGTGCTTCCAGTGCCAGATGGTACCGTCAGTGGCGTGATCACGGATTTGCAGGCTTGTTTTAATCTAAATGCGCTGTACCAGGCACCGGAGCCATCCGGGCAGGTCAGCACAGAAACCACGCCAGCGCAGCAAAGCTTTCAGCGCTTGCTGGAACTGGCCGTGACGGATTTATCGATGCCTGCTGAGTATCTGATGGCCCGCATTGCCGATTGGCTGGATGAAGATACCATGCTGCGCACGGCAGGTAGTGCCGCAGATGATGATTATGCTGCCTTGATGTATCCGTACTATCCGGGGAATACCTTGATGGCAACGAAAACGGAGTTACGAACTATTCTGGATGTCACGCCAGATGATTATAAGCTGTTGCAGCCGTATATCTGCGTGATCCCGGATGAGCCGAGCTTAAAGCTGAACGTCAATACGCTGACTGAAGAAACGGCTATCTTACTCAGTGCATTGATTGATGAGCTGGATCCTATGGCTGCAATGGATCTGGTTGCCAACCGGCCAGAGAATGGTTTTCAGTCGGTTGAAGAATTTTGGGGAAGCGGTGCTTTGGCAGGAATAGAAGTGGCCGAAGCCATTAAAGAGTTGGTGACAGTCAACTCCAGTTATTTTCAATTAACGGCCCGTGTCGGATATCAGGAGAGTGGGATGACGATGGAATCCGTGCTTAGAGTACAGCAGGATCAAGGGGTAACGGTCATGAGCAGGCGTTTGGGAGGCGCGGGATGAGTGAACAACTGCTGATACGGCTCGGTAGCCGGGCTGAACAGAGTATCAGCTGGCTGGTCTGGTCACCATCGAGTCAGGATGTGATCGCCTCCGGCACCTTGAACTCAGCGGCTGAGCTACCTGCGCTGGCCGAACGCCTTGGGCCCCGGCCTGTGCTGGCACTGGTGCCTGCGGCTGATGTGGTGCTTAAAGAGGTGACACTGCCTACCAAGCCCAGCCGGCAAATCCTGCAGGCACTGCCGTATATGCTGGAAGATGAAATCACCGAAGACATCGAGCAGCTCTGGTTGGCGCATGCGGCACTGAAAAAAGAACAGGATCAATATGTGCAACAGGTGGCGCTGTGCAAACGTCAACAACTGGAGCAGTGGTTAGCCTGGTTAGCCGATGCGGGCTTTCAGCCTCGTCAGTTGCTACCGGATGCCTTGCTATTGCCTATCGAACAGGGGCCAGCGGCCATTGAGCTGGACGGCAGTTGGTTACTGCGTCAGGCCGAGTGGCAGGCCACCAGCATTGAGCAGGATTGGTGGCCAGACTATTTGCAACTAGCGGCATTGCCAGAGATTACCAGCTACAGCCCCTGGCCCGCCAGCATCCAGCAACCTCATCAACTGGCCGAGCCTGAATTGCCTCTGCTGTTATTGGCAAAACACAGCCAGAGCCAAAGTTTTAGCTTGCTGCAGGGCGAGTTTGCCCCGAAACGGCAAAGCAACCGGCTGTGGCAACAATGGCGGGGCGCTGCGGTGCTGGCTGGCGTCTGCTTGACGTTGTATCTTGGCTTGACCGCCATCGAAGGCTGGCGCTACGGCCAGCAGGCCCGGTTGTTGCAACAAGAGGCGATTCGTACCTATCAGGCGGCTTTTCCGGGCGAAAGCGTGGTGAACCTGCGGGCCCTGGTGCAACGCAAACTGCAACAGGCTGGTGGTGGCGATCAACAACAACACTTTCTGAGCTTGCTGCTTGCGCTGCAGAACAACCTGGCTACTGTGCAGGGCATTCAGCTGGATAATTTGCGCTACGAAGCGCGCCGCAATGAGTTACGTTTTCAGGCCAGGGCTGACAGTTTTCAAAGCTTTGAGCGGTTAAAATCTCAGCTGGAACAGGCTGGTTATCAAGTGGATCAGGGCGCTTTGAGCAATGATGGCAATAAGGTGCAGGGCACCGTCAGTATGAGGAGCCAGCCATGAACATCAAGCAGCAATTTGAGCAGTGGTGGCTGTCTTTGCAGCAGCGAGAACAGCGCTTGGTGCTGGTGTGCGCGGTTGCGGTCGCTATTTTCTTGTTTTACTGGCTGATCTGGCAGCCGGTGCATCAGGCGAAAGCCACCAACCAACGTGCCTTGCAGCAAGCAGAGCAACAATTAGACTGGTTGCACTCGGTGTTACCTCAGCTGCAGCAATCCGGCGTCAGTATTGAGCGTAGCTCTGGTAGTTTGTCGCAGATCCTTACCACCAGCGCCCGCCAGTATGGCATTCGGGTCAATCGGATGCAGCCACAAAACGAGCAGATGCAGCTGGTGCTGGATGACGTGGCTTTCGAGCAGCTGCTGCGCTGGCTGCATGATCTGCATTATCAGCATGGCTTGCGTCTGGTGAATCTGGATGTCAGTCTGTCGAATCAGCCTGGTATCGTCCAGGTGCGACGAATTTTGGTAGAGTAAATGCGTATTCGAACGATGGTATTGCTTGGCAGCCTGGTGTATCTGTTGAGCTTATTTATTTTAACGCCAGCGGCCTGGTGGTTAAAGCTGGCCCCCTTGCCGGCTGATGTGCGTCTTGGCCTGGTGCAAGGCACCTTGTGGCAAGGCCAGCTAACGGCGCTGCGTTATCAATCACTGGAGCTGCGCTCCATTCAGTGGCAGTTGAAACCCTGGTCATTGTTGACCGGTCATGTGCTGGTGGATGTGCAGGCTGGCGAACTGGCCGAGTCGCAGCAGCCTTACCTGAAGGGGCGGCTACGTTATGGCGTATCCGGTTTGCAGCTAAGTGATACGCTACTGCGTTACCCAGTTGCACAACTGGCGCCGATGCTGACACTGCCTTTACCCATAGACGCCGATGGCCAGTTGATGGTGGATATTGAGCAGTATCGACAGGGCGAGCCCTGGTGCCAACAATTAAGCGGCCAGGCTAGCTGGCAAGAGGCCCGGTTGGAGCCACCGACAGGCTGGATCGATCTGCAGCATATTTTTGCCACCCTGCACTGTGAAGACGGTGAGCTGGTGCTATTAACCGATGGCGATAACCCATTGGGTCTGGATGTCAGTGCGCGATTGGCGGCCGGCGGCCACTTTACGGTCGATGGTACTTTAAAGCCAGACAGCTCGATGCCAGAAGAAGTGCATCAGGCCATGCAGTTTGTCGGCGCACCGGATGATGAAGGCCGCTATCGGATCCGGTTTTAGCCTGTGCTAACTTTTGTTGATATTTCAGCAATGAATGCCCGGTATTAATCGCAATCAGCAGCGAAATAGTGTCGATTTTGCTAGGCTGGTTTTTTTGCCGGTTGTATTGCAGGAGAACCCGATGATCCCAGCCCCTGATTTTGTACCTTTTTACCCGCCGCGCCGCATTCTGATGGGGCCTGGGCCTTCCGATGTCTACCCTGAAGTACTGGCAGCCCAGGCCAAACCGACCATTGGCCATCTGGACCCATTATTTATCGGCATGATGGACGAACTGCGCAGTTTGCTGCAGTATGCCTTTCAAACCGAGAATTTGATGACATTGGCGGTATCTGCGCCGGGTTCTGCCGGTATGGAAACCTGCTTTGTAAACTTGCTAGAGCCGGGTGATACCGTGTTGGTGTGTCGTAATGGCGTTTTTGGTGAGCGGATGCGGCAGAATGTCGAACGTTGTGGCGCTACCGCCATCGTGTTGGATTTCCCCTGGGGCGAGCCGGTTGACCCAGCCGTGGTCGAGCAGGCGCTTAAGCAGCACTCTGAAGCGCACTTTCTCGCCTTTGTGCATGCGGAAACCTCGACCGGGGCGCTGTCGGATGCCAGAAGCTTATGCTCGTTGGCGCAACAGCACGATTGCTTGACGATTGTCGATGCGGTCACCTCGCTAGGCGGCGTGGAGTTGCGGGTAGATGAGTGGGGCATTGATGCCATTTACTCCGGCAGCCAAAAGTGTTTATCCTGTGTGCCTGGCTTGTCACCAGTATCGTTTTCGCCACGTGCGGTTGAGCGCATGCAAAATCGCTCGCGGCCGGTACAAAGCTGGTTTTTGGACCAAAGCCTGGTGATGGGGTATTGGAGTGGTGAGGGCAAACGCAGCTACCACCATACCGCGCCGGTCAATGCTTTGTATGCTTTGCACGAAAGCCTGCGCCTGTTGGCCAAAGAGGGGTTAGAGCAAGCCTGGCAGCGTCATGCCACCATGCATCAGGAACTAAAAGCTGGCCTCGAAGCACTGGGGCTGAACTTTGTGGTGGACGAAGCCCATCGTTTGCCGCAACTTAACACCGTCTGGATCCCAGAGGGCATTGATGATGCCGCCGTGCGTAGCCGCTTATTGCAGGAGTACAATTTAGAGATTGGTGCCGGGCTCGGTGACTTAGCTGGCAAAGCCTGGCGCATCGGTCTGATGGGCTACGGCGCCAAACGCGAGAACATCGCACTTTGCTTAAAAGCACTGGCGGATGTATTATCGAGGCCTTACAATCGGTAGGATATCAATCGCAGCTAAGAGCGGAGAAATGACTAGTCACTACCAGCCCCCTTTTAGCATAACCCCAAAGATGATTGACTTGATTGCTGAAATCAGCGAGCAGCTTGGACGTATTGCTGCGGTATCAGAGGGTGCTGATAGTGACTGGGGTCTGCGTTTACGTCGGTTGAATCGTATTCGTACGATTCAGGGGTCCTTGGCTATCGAGGGTAATACCCTGAGCGAAGCACAAATCACCGCTATACTGGACGGCAAGCGGGTGCTGGCACCTCCAAAGGATATTCTGGAAGCGCGTAATGCCATTAAAGCCTACGAGCAGTTTCCACAGTGGCAGCCTCAGAATGAGCAGCATTTACTGCAAGCGCACCGCAGCTTGATGGCGGGATTGATAGACGATGCGGGGTTGTATCGCAGTGGCAATGTCGGTGTAATGAATGCTGATGTTGTGGTGCATATGGCACCACCTGCGAGCCGGGTGCCAAAGTTGATGGCTGACTTGCTGAGTTGGCTGGCGGCTACCAAACTGCACCCACTGATTGCCAGTTCAGTCTTTCATTATGAGTTTGAGTTTATCCACCCTTTTGCTGATGGCAATGGCCGGATGGGGCGCTTGTGGCAAACCCTAATTTTAAGTCACTGGCAGCCATTACTGGCGCAATTGCCAGTCGAAAGCATGGTGCATACTTATCAGAGCGATTATTATGCAGCGCTCAATCTAAGCAATAAGAAGACAGACGCAGCTCCTTTTATTGAGTTTATGCTGGGCAGTATTTTGCAAACGATTGCCAGTGTAGCGCCGAATATAACCCCGCAAGTCGAGCCGCAAGTCACCCCGCAAGTGGAAGCTCTGGTCAAAACCTTGGCAAAAGCAAATAAAGCTCTTAATCGACAAGAGTTGCAATTGCTATTAGGTCTGAAAGATCGTGAATCGTTCCGGCAGCGTTATCTTCGCCCAGCCTTGGCAGTGGGGTTGATTGAAATGACTAGACCGGATAAGCCGAATAGCCGGTTACAGCAATACCGTCTTAGCAAACTGGGCCAGCAACAAGCGTACAAAGGTTAGCTTGTGAGCTTCAGACGGATGACAAAGTCGGCTGCCATAACAAACAATTAGATGGCTGGATGTCCTTTTTCTTGCCCAATCCATTGCCTGTTGGCAGTGGATCCGCTATCGTATTTACCCTATTGAGTTGCGGTTAGGCTGGTCTGACAGCAGCGGGTGCAGCACAGCGAGGCAAATACCATGCGGCATGAAATCTGGAAGCAATTGAAACAGGAAGCATTTGAGCTGGTGACCAAAGAGCCTTTGCTCGCTAGCCATGTCTATTCCAGTGTACTGAATCACGATTGCCTGGGATCAGCACTCAGCTTTATTGTCGCCAACAAGCTGTCCGATGCTGTAGTCTCTGCTTTTACCATTCGTGAGCTGTTTGATCAGGCCTTTGTCAACTGCGATGAAATGCTGACCCATGTGGCCCACGATATCAAAGCGGTGCTCGATCGCGATCCGGCGGCTGATACCTACCTTAATGTGCTGCTGCATCTCAAAGGCTTTCATGCTATTCAAACGCACCGGCTGGCGCATTGTTTATGGCGTCAAAATCGCAAAGAGCTGGCGCGCTTTCTACAAAGCCGCTGCTCAGAAGTGTTCGGGGTGGATATTCACCCGGCCTGCCGTATCGGCCATGGCCTGATGTTTGATCACGCTACTGGCATTGTGGTCGGTGAAACTGCTGAGATTGGCGACAATGTGTCGATTCTGCAGGGAGTGACCCTTGGGGGCACCGGCAATCAGCAGGGCGATCGCCATCCAAAAATTCGCTCCGGTGTGATGATTGGTGCCGGTGCTAAAATTCTGGGCAACATTGAAATCGGCGAAGGTGCCCGTATTGGCGCTGGCTCCGTGGTGCTGAGTGCGATACCGGCACATACCACCGCCGTTGGTGTGCCTGCTAAAATCGTGGGCAGCAGCTGCGAGTGTCCGGCCGAGTCGATGGATCAGAATTTTCTGTATAGCACAGCTGCATCTGAGTGACACAAAAGCAGTCCGCAGTGGATTTTTTGGCAAACTTTGCCATAATAAGTGTGATATGTTTCAACCTTAGGTGACCCCGATGGCAACAATGAACGTTTCTTTACCTGATCAAATGAAAGACTGGGTCGAGCAGCAATCGGCTGGTGGGCGTTACAGCAACGCCAGCGATTATGTGCGTGACTTGATCCGCCGTGATCAACAACAGGCGGCTCAAATTGCACATATTCAGCGATTGGTTGATGATGGTATTGCCAGTGGCCAAGGTAAGCGCTCAATGGTAGAGATAGAACTGGCGGCACTGGAACAACTGGCTGATTAATAATGCCTTATCGGTTAAGTGAGCTGGCAGAGCAGGATCTGATCGACATCTTTTTGTATGGTGCCAAAACCTTTGGTGTCAAAGAGGCTCGCCGCTATCACCAGCAATTCACCCGTACTTTCGAATTTCTGGCTGAGCATCCTAAAGCGGCACCACTTCGGCAAGAGATTAATCCGCCGGTCCGGATACATCCCATAGGTCAGCATCTGGTGATTTATCAGCAGGTGGCAGATCATTGCATTTTTATCATCCGCATCCGACATGGTCATGAGGACTGGTTGAACAAGGAGCTTTGATGAGCATTTTCCTATGGCAAGGAGTAATAAGGTGCTTTGATGATTGATAGAGTCGTCGAAATGGTTTATCCCAAGCTTGACGATGCAGAAAGTAGGAGAACTTTCTGTTTTTCAGATTTTTTAGGAGAAAAAAATATTGTATTACTGGGTGATCCGGGCGCAGGTAAAACATATTTGTTCAACTGTTTTTCTAGAGGCCAAGCTCGTGTTCAGGTGGTGAGTGGCTTAGATTTGTCTGTGCTGTATAGCTTGGTGCTGGCTGGTAAAGTATGAATCCTTGTCGCGGAGCAGGGCTTGCTTTGGATTATAGCTTTCCGGATCTGGCTCTGAACAACAGCTAATGCTCTGGCCAGAGCCGGATAGAGTTAAAGATGGATACTATCCCCTTCATTTAAAATAAGCAGTGGCACCTGACTATCCAGTTGCTGCTGCATATGCAGCAAGCGCAGTAGTGGCGAATGCGAACTGTGATCGCCCATTTGCCAGCTGGCATTGCCATAGCCCCAGGGTATCATCACCTTGCAGCCAAGCTCATCGGCTGCTACCAAGGCATCTTCTGGTGTGGTATGGACATAGCGGTACCATTCACTGTGTTCTTCATGGTGGTAAGAGGCCACCGGCAGCAAGCAGATATCGATATCGCCATACTTTTGCTGAATATCACGAAAATGTGGTGAGTACCCCGTATCTCCGGCAAAAAACAGGGTATTTCCCTTATGTTCAATCAGCCAGCCACCCCATTTTGCTTTATTATCATCGTTAAACAGTTTGCGGCTGTTAAAGTGGTGCGCCGGTACCAGGTGTAATGTCAGTT
>JAIUMG010000055.1 GCA_022565655.1 Alkalimonas sp. | reverse complement strand
GCTACTGCTGCCGTTCAGTGATTACCCCTTTGCACTTGAGAGCATCTTTGTGATAGATCCCTTATACACTCTGCCACTGTTATTTGGTTTAGTCTACGCCTGGAAGAGGCCGGCACAAGGGCTAAGAGCCAATCAGCTCGGACTCTGGTTATCATCCGGCTATTTAGTCTGGAGTTTATTGGCGCAGCAATGGGTGACGTATCAAGTCAAAGAGCAACTCACCGATCTTGCACCATCATCCTACCGCTTATTGGTGCAGCCCACAGCACTTAACACGCTGGTCTGGCGCATCGTCATCGTGGATGAACATGGCTATCAGGAAGGTTTTTATGCTCTAAGCGATGGCTCAAAAGAGGTGACCTTTCGACAGCATTCGTTTCCACCACAGGCCGAACAATTACGCCATTTTGCCGATGCAGAACGTTTAACACGCTTTAGCCATGGCTTTACAGGCTATTTTGAACGAGAAGCATTATTGACCATGGCTGACTTACGGATGGGCATGCAAGGCAACTATGCGTTTGAATTTACTCTGGCATGCCAACAAGAAGATACCATGCAAAAAATACCATTAGAGCAAACCCGTAAACCCTATCAAATGCTTGAGATGTGGCTATGGGCCGCCCGACGCTTTTTTCAGCAGGCTCCTCCCTTGCCCGAGGTGGAGCTGCGCTCAGAGCATCCGTGTTAGCGGTATTTAGTTGTCAGCCAGTACAACTCGGTTTCGCCCTTGCTCTTTCGCCTGATACATCGCCTGATCAGCACGATCTATATTTTCATCGGTTGAAAGTTTGCTATTCACCAAAGCAATACCAGCACTGAATGTGCAATTAAAGCTGCTCTTATCGCCAGTAAAAGGCAGCTGTTTAAACTTCTGTCGAATGGCATCGACAATCTTGTGCGCCTTCTCTGGCGGGCAATCCGGCAAGCCAAGCAAAAACTCTTCGCCACCATAACGGCCAACCAGATCAGACTTACGCAGTTGCTGCTTTAATAAATTCGCCAAACTGGTAATCACCTGATCGCCCATTAAGTGGCCGTGCTCATCATTCACTCGTTTGAAATGATCAATATCCAGCATCACCACAACAAGTGGCTCCCTACTCCGGCTGGCTTTGGCAATTTCATCACTAAGACGGTCTTTAATATTGGCGTGTTGCAATAAGCCAGTCAGGCTATCCCGCGTCATCATTTCAGCCAGCTGGCGAGCTCGTTGTGCTCGGGCAAACACCGTGACAGCCAATGCTTGATCGGTAATGGGTTTGGAAAGAAAATCATCGCCGGCTTTGACCAGAGCATCCAGTTGCCGCTGGCTATCCGTTTCAGAAGATAAGTAGATAATAGGCACTCCAAGCCATTCATCCTGAAAGCGGATCAACTGAGCTAACTCAGGGCCACTGCAATCCGGCATATTCACATCCAACAAAATGACATCAGGTTGGAATGATTTCAGGCCTTTGAAAACCTGGCCAGGTTCGGTCAAAACCTCCGCCACTAAACCGGCTTGCTCAATCACCAGTTTATAATGCTGCGCCAGCATGACATCATCATCGACTATCAACACTCGAAACGGTGCTTGCAGACGCTGCAGCAACATTCGTTGCACACGCGCTTCTAAAGCACCAGCATTGATGGGCTTCACAAAATACCCTTTAGCCCCCATTCGCACTGCGGCCAGGTAATCGTCGAAACCATCTTTTTCACCAATGACAAAGAGCGCTGTTCTGGCCGAAGCACTATCAAGCTCATACTCTTTGATCAGGCCACATCCATGCTGATGTTTGATAGGGCACGCCAAATCCAGCACAAAAATATCTGGCATTTTTTGCTCAAATGCCTGTTGCAATTCGGAGCACGCTTTATACCAGCGCACTTCATGGCCAAAGGTAGCCAGCGTTAAGCGCAGTTGCTCGCCGGTTTGCTCATCGTCCTCCAGCATATAAATCAGCGCTTTTTGCTCTTGTTCATCCTTGAATTGCTGCTGAAAACTGGTGGTTGCTTCAGGCGTTGATGTGCTGGTCTGCAGGGATATTTCTTCCATCATTTCAAGCAAGTGCTGGCACTGCTCGGTTTCAGGTCGTTGCTTGGCCTCTAACCAGGAGGTTAGCTCAAGCTCCAGAGCTTTTGCCTGCTGGCCAAGCTGATGCATGCCAAAGGTACCGGCGGAGCCTGCTAGAGTATGAAAATGCTGTTTTAGCGAAAGCGCAGTGGCTTGCCAATCCTCAAGGCTAGGCTGCATTAACTGGCGCAGCTCTGCCATCAAATCGGGCCACTGCTGCTGCAAACTGGTTTGATAATCCTGGCGTAATTGTTCTAACTGAACCTGAATATCTTGCGGCGATGTGGCCATGCCCAATCCACTACTAAAACAACATCTTTAAAAAGTAGCGAATTTTCAGCCGAAAAGCCATGAAAAACGAGCCCTGTAATGGGTTTTCTTACCGAAAAAGAAGCAGATAAGTAAATAATTGCCTAAAAAAGTAACCAGCAGCGCTTGCGATCATAATTTAATCCGTATAATGCGCAGCAACTTTAACCACTGCGGAGACCCATCGTGGGCGAACAACCTGGTAGTATGCGTTGGTCTGTAAATAGCCAGTCTACACAAGAAATGATTTACCGCTTCGCAGCCTAGTCTTTTGCACTGTTCTGCTAAGCGCAGAATAGTGATGTCCGTTGTTATCTTTGTAACACCACCTTCATCTCTGTTCGATATCATCAGTCTGTGCTTTTAAAGCATAGGGCTTGCTTTGCTATAACCAGCCGTTTTCGGCCCTGGTGCATGCTCGCTTGGCCATAAGACTGAGCATTTCTGTGTATCTGTTTAGCACAGGCTGTCTCATACATGCTGTTTTCTCATGCTGGCAACCGCTTCAACCGAAGAGGATAAGGCACATGTTCATTAAAAACCATGTAGCTTTGCGTGATGCAACCGTAGCCCCAACCAAATCGTTGTCCCGGATGACACTAGCCCTTGTTTTACTAGGGGTTAGCAGCCTGGCTTTTGCCGGCCGTCCCTTGATCACCGATGATGCCACCTTAGTCGACGACTGCCAGCTGGAAAGCTGGTGGCAGCGCAACCGCGGGCCTAATGAGTTCTGGTTAGCCCCGGCTTGCCAGCTGGCAGGCGTTGAATGGGCAGTCGGTTATGGCCAACAAACCACCGGCGAACCCGATCTGTACGAACTGGCTGCAAAAACCGAACTAAGAACATTGGAAACCAATAGCTGGGGCGCGACCATTGGCTTTAGTCATGGCTTTGAGCAAGGTAGCTTTCGCGGTGATCAGCACCTGAACATGGCCGTGACCCATAGCTTTGCCGACGATGCCTGGTTGTTGCACAGCAACCTGGGCTATGCCAGCAACCGCGATAGCCGCAATGAATGGACGGCTGGCATGGCTGTAGAGCGTGAAGTCTTCAGCAATCATTGGGCTTTTGTCGAAGTGTTCCGCGAAGAAGCTGGTCGGCCGTTTTACCAGCTTGGTTATCGGTTTGAACCAAAAGCAGAGCGGTTGCAACTGGATATCAGCTATGGCAACCGGCTGCGCGACAGCGCAAATGAGCACTGGGTCAGTACTGGCTTCGTTTTTTACTTCAGCGCCTTTTAAGCAGGGAGAGATACCATGAATGCACAAGATCTGATTTTTAACCTACGCACTGTGTTGCTCAGCAAAGACAAAGAAGATATGGCGCAGCTGGTCAACCGTTGCCACCCGGCCGATATCGGCGCTGTACTGAGCAGCTTTACCGTCGAGCAAATTGCACAGCTACTGAGTCTGACACCCGTTGCTGAGCGTGCGCTGTTGTTTGGTTATCTGCCAAAAGAACTGGAAGCTGACATTGTGCCCAGCCTGGAGCCAAAAGCTTTAGGTGAGCTATTTCTGCACATGGCGTCGGATGAGCGGGCCGATTTATTTAACCTGTTATCGGAAGATCAACAAGGCCGTCTGTTACCGGTTCTTGCCAAGGCTGAGCGGGAAGATATTCGCAAGCTGGCCGCTTATGAGGAAGATAAAGTTGGCTCTGTTATGACATCGGATTACGCCTTGCTGGATGCCAAACGCAGTGCCAAAGAAGGTATCGCGCAACTGCGTAAAGCCGCACCAGACTCTGAAACCATTTATCAAGCCTATGTGGTGGATTCCGAGCGCCGGTTGGTGGGCACGGTTTCGTTAAAAGACCTGATCATGGCCGATGAAAACGCCATTATCGCGGATTTTATGACCAAAGATCCAGTCTATGTCAAAGCGGATGCGCCGCGGGAAGTCGCTTCGCAGATGATCGCCAAGTACGACCTGATTGCACTGCCGGTGACCAATGGCGGTGATAAACTGGTCGGCATCGTGACCTACGATGATGCGATGGATGTAGCCGCAGAAGAAGCAACCACTGACTTCCGTAAAGTCGGTGCAGTTAGTGAAATCGTCGGCAACATCAAGGATGCGTCCATCAACTTACTGTACCGTAAGCGGGTATTCTGGCTGGTGCTGCTGGTGTTCGGCAACATCTTTTCAGGCGCAGGTATTGCCTATTTTGAAGACACCATCGAAGCGTATATCGCCCTGGTGTTCTTCCTGCCCTTGCTGGTAGACAGTGGCGGTAATGCTGGTTCACAGTCGGCCACCCTGATGGTACGAGCCATGGCGACTGGTGAAGTCATGATGAAAGACTGGGCCAAAATGCTGGGCAAAGAATTTGTGGTTGCTGGTTTACTTGGTCTCACTATGGCGCTGGCAGTTTCCAGCCTGGGTCTCTGGCGTGGTGGCCCTGAAATCGCTTTAGTGGTTGCTTTGACCATGCAGATTGTCGTAGTGGTTGGTAGCGTGATTGGTATGTCACTGCCGTTCTTGCTCAGCCGCATGAAGCTCGACCCGGCAACGGCCAGTGCTCCGCTCATCACCTCGATTGCTGATGCGTGTGGCGTGATCATTTACTTTGCCATGGCGACCTGGATCCTCGACATTCCAGTTGGTTAACTGTCCTGAAACGGTAACACTGTGTTTGTACACTGCTCGGTCGGCTCCCAACCCCGGCTGAGCAGTGGTTCTCCGATAGCACTTTACATAAGAGCTATCGAAACGCACTCAGCCGCGGATGGCTCAGCACCTAGGAGAACAACATGCTTGCAGTACAAAACATTCAGCTCATCCCACTTTTAGACAGCCTGATAAGCCTGATTACAGCCTTTATACTTGGCTCTCTCATCGGTTTAGAACGCCAATACCGGCAACGAACCGCTGGGCTACGGACCAATGCGCTGGTGGCTGTAGGTGCGGCTATCTTTGTGGATATTGCCTTTAATCTGAATGGCGCCCAAAGCGCTGCCCATGTCATTGCCTATGTGGTCTCTGGTGTTGGCTTTCTTGGCGCTGGCGTCATTATGCGTGAACAAGGCAATATACGTGGCATCAACACGGCTGCTACCTTGTGGGCCTCTGCAGCCATCGGCGCCAGTGCCGGAGCCAGCTTATTGCCTCAGGCCGTGCTCGGCACTCTGTTTATTCTGGCGGCCAATACGCTATTGCGGCCGATTGTCAATCAGATCAACCGTCAGCCTATTGATGTAGAGTCCACCGAAGTCACCTATATCCTGCATGTGATTGCCGATAAGCAACAGCAAAAACATGCCATGGATGTGGTCGAACTGGTCTTGGAAGCGGCTAAATTGCCTGCACGCGATCTGGAAATCACTCCCTTTGGCAATGATGATGTCGAAGTGGAGGCTATGCTGGCAGCCATGTCCATTGATGGTGATGAACTGGATCGGATCAGCAACAAATTGCTGAGTAAACCCTTTATCACTCAGGCGTACTGGAGCACCAGTACGTCTGAATAATAAAAAATATCACTTTTTTATCAAACCGGTTTTGATGCAACGCCTTATACTATGGTGACTGGGATGTATTTTGAAAAAGAGTGTTGATGAAGCATTTAAGCCAACTGCTGCTCGCCTGCTGCCTGCTGCTAAGCTTTTCAACCAGCGCTGAGCGTATTGTGCTGGTCAGTAGCAATTATCACCCACATTATGCTGAAGACTTACCGCAGCAAGGAGCTGTCACCGAGATCGTTCGCCAGGCATTTGCCTTACAAGGTGTGCAAATTGAAGTGGTGTTTATGCCATTTGGCCGAGCATTGTACGAGAGCAAGGCAGGTAATTTTACCGGCCTTATTGCCGCCTGGTATGACGATGAACGGCTAGAACATTTCCTGTATTCGCAACCTATGTACGCCAACCAGATAGTGCTGTTTAAGCGCCGCACCATGCCGTTGGAGTTTCGTAACTATGATCAATTAGCGGCAACACGCCATCGACTAGGTTTGGTGCAAGGCTACGCGCAACCTCATGGCCTGCTTGAAACCGGGCTGAATACCATCGCTGTGGCCAGTGATGAGCAGGTATTTCGCATGCTGGCATTGAACCGGGTTGATCTGGTCCCCGCGGATAAGTTGAACGGTCTTTATCTGTTGCAGAGCTTGCTGCCTGAATACGCAGAGGACATTGAATACATCGAGCCAGTGCTGGAGCAGCGGCCGATGTATCTGGTGTTGTCTAAGCAGGATCCCCGCTCTGAAGAGTTGATGACCCGTTTTAATCGCGGCCTGCAACAACTGCAGGCCAGTAATCAGTATCGAGCCATTTTACAACGCTTGCTGCCTGAGCCTACAGACGAACGCTGAGGCCGTCCGTAAGTGCCCGCCGATAGGCCAGCCAGGATGGAATGCAACCAAGAATTAGCGACAAACCAATCACCACGCCGACCAGTTGCAGACTACTGGCTCGGATGGGATTCAAGCCAATAAATAAGCCATAACGGCTGGCCAGTACATCCTGCCCAAACCACAACGCCACAAATAGCAAGGCAAATGCCAATAGCAAAGACACCAGAGTAATCAGCAACACTTCCAACTGCACCAACAGGAATAAACTGCGCGGATGCGCGCCAACCGCCCGTAAAATGGCGATCTCTCGCTGCCGCTCTTTCATCGATGCCAGTAAGGTGGTCGTCATACCCACTAAACCTGCCAACAACACCAATAGTGTAATCACCAATAGCAGACGCTCGACCATGCTGAGCATTTGCCATAACTCAGATAAAGCCACGCCAGGCAAAATAGCACTTAAGGGCTCACCACGAAACTCATTAATTTGCCGCTGTACCATAAAAGTAGCGGCTCTGGAGTTTAACCCCACCAGAAAGGCGGTAATGGCTTTTGGGGTAAGATCCATCTCTGCTGCTTGCTCAGCACTGACCCGCCGCCCAGGCATCGGCGCCCCTTGCTGCCAGTCAATATGAATGGCTTCAATGCCTTCTAAAGACACATGCACACTTTGGTCGACCGGTGTACCGGTTGGAGCCAGGATCCCCACCACCGTAAAAGGCTTGTCTTTATGCTCGCTAAAACTAACCTGGCCAATGCCATGAGCCAGCACAATTTCCTCTCCAAGCTGATACCCTAGCCGGGCAGCCACTTCAGAGCCGAGCACCGTATCATAAACTTCTTCAAAAATATGACCTTGAGCCAGTTGAAGCTGTTGCTGACCCGCGTAGCGGTAATACTGAAAATAGTCCTGATTGGTCCCTACCACCCGGTAGCCACGATGCGAGTCACCCAGCGAAATAGGGATGGTCCAGGCGATCTGCGGGTGATTCTGAATGCGCTGATAGCTCTCCCAGCTCAGGTTAGCGGTCGCATTACCAATGCGAAAGATGGAATACAGCAGTAAATTCAGCTGGCCAGAGCGGGCGCCAACGATTAAATCAGTACCCGAGACGGTGCTGGTAAAGCTATGCTTGGCTTCATGCCGTAGATGATCGATGCCGAGTAGCAAACTAATGCTAATAACCAGCGACAACACCGTCATCATGACAGTGCCACGACGGTTGAATAAGCTTAAGCGGGCTAGTTTCATCAACATGCTTGTACTCCTTGCGCTAACTGTTCCATGTCGAGGTACCAGTGGAAATACTGCCGAAGCGCTTTGTCATGACTGACAAAAATAACTGTTGTCCCACTGTCATTGGCTTCAGCCAACATCAGTTGCATAAAGGCATCACGATTATCAGCATCCAAGGCGGATGTCGGTTCATCGGCAATCAATAAAGCAGGACGCAACAAGAGTGCCCTGGCAATAGCCACCCGCTGCTGCTGCCCCACACTAAGTTGAGCCGCGGTGTTAAGGTGCATCGGCTCAGTCAGACCAAGACGAACCAGCAATTGGCTTGCCCGGGCCTTGGATGCGGATAGCGGTTGACCTGCAAAACGAGCTACTAACAACACATTATCCAACACCGATAAATACGGAATTAAATTAAGCTGCTGAAAAACAACGCCGATTTGTTGCGCTCGTAGCGTGTCACGCTTTGATGCAGAGAGCTGATGCATGGGCTGTTGTTGCAACCATAGCTCACCTTCATTTGGTGTTGTAATGCCACTGAGTAAATTCAATAAAGTGGTTTTCCCTGAACCAGAAGCGCCACGAACAAATAAATGCTGACCAGCCGCCAATTGTAAATTCGGCAACTGCAGCTGCCAGCCGGCTTTACCCGGCCAGCGAAATTGCAGATTTTTGAGATCAATCACATATTTTTTCGGCTTGTCGGTCACAAGTAAGCTCTCGTCCGTGTTAATATATAAGGCAGTGTTATATCAAAGTTCAGGGGTAAGCTCCAATGATGCGTTATCTTTCCATAGCAGTTCTGCTGGTATCTATCGCATTTGGTATGCAAAATGCGCAAGCCAGCGAAGCCAAGACGTTAGAGTGGACCGATCTAATGCCCGAAGATGATTTGGCCCTATTAGAATCGTTACCCGATATCGAGCACGACTACAGTCAACCCTCTCCGTTTGATGATGCCTCTGATGACCCAAGCGCCAGCTTATGGCAACAAGTCCTGAGCTCTGCCAAGGTGCGCGAAGAATACAACAACCAGCGAGTGCGCCTGCCCGGCTTCATTGTGCCGCTGGAGTTTGATGAAAACCAGAACGTCACCAGCTTCTTTTTGGTCCCTTACTTTGGTGCTTGTATTCATGTGCCACCACCACCACCCAACCAGATTATTTATGTCACCGAAGCCAAAAACCTGACGGCAGACATGATGTATACACCGTTCTGGATCACCGGAACCTTGACAACCGACTCCATGAACCACGATCTGGCGTTTGCGGCTTATAGTTTAAAAGCAGATCACATCGAAGAATATACCTGGTAATTGTCGCACTGTTTCAGCATAAAAAACGCCTGCTTGCAGGCGTTTTTTTATGCCAGTAAGGTTGTATCCATTTAAAACCGTACCAGACTGTCACGCAGCGTCGCTCGGCTCATGCCTTGGCGGTCATTTAGTATCCACTGCACTTCCACTCGCTCAATGGCTGGCAACAGTTGCAATAGCCCCAACTCAATCTCCTGCAGCCGTGCCGGGTTATGGCACAGCAGGGAAAAATTCGCGTAAAAGTCGCCATGCCCCTGATAATTGCTGCGCGTTAAATCAGTACTCGCATCAGCTTG
The DNA here is from genome assembly GCA_022565655.1 of Alkalimonas sp. Lineage (GTDB taxonomy): Bacteria > Pseudomonadota > Gammaproteobacteria > Enterobacterales > Alteromonadaceae > Alkalimonas. Next base: position 3,616 of record JAIUMG010000055.1, on the reverse strand, counting down.
CTCAATCTGACAACCCGCATCCCGGCTAATACTGAACCAATCCCCCTTGGATAGCATAGACAGCGCCGCCTGGATTTCCTGTCGCTGCTCATCGGTTGATGGTGCATGCTCGAAACCGACAATATTGTAGGCGGCCGATTGCAATGCCAGCATGGCTTCATTGCCTTCCAAGACAAAAGTAATCAGGGCCTCACCATGCACATGAGCCCCCATTTGGGTGAACTCATCATGCTCGTGATCATGGTCATGATGATCATGGCTGTGCGCATGCTCTGAGTCATGATCATGGCTGTGCTTATGCGACTCTGATGAATGGTCATGCTCTTTCTGTGTGTGTTTTTGTTCATGCTCATGCTCATGCTCATGCTCATGGTGATGTTCATGATGCTGCGATTGTGAGTCTGGCGAGTGCGACTGGGCAGTAAACGACATGGCGAACAACATTGAAGCGGCTACAGCACTCATAGCAAGTGGCAAAGTTGGTTTCATCATCGGTTTCCTTGTGACTTAAACCCTGGAAATTTTCATCAGATTAAATGATATTCAGAGTGAATACTACAACAGTTGACAAACTTCTAAGCATCATTATCCACGTTGCTTTTTATAATGCTTTTCACGTATTTCCTGTCGCTCTTTGGCCTCAAGACAAAGTTCAGCGGTTGGTCGTGCCAGTAACCGCTTTAAACCTATCGGCTGCCCGGTTTCAAGACAAAAGCCATACTCTTGTCGCGCAATACGATCAAGCGCCTGTTCAATTTTGCGCAGCAAAAAATACTCGCGTTCAACCAGTCGCAGGTTTTGTCGATTGTCTTCTTCAATAAGCGCCCGATCCAGCTCATCGGGTTCCACAGCAACGGAGCTCAGATTTTGTTTAATGTGTTCAATATGGAGCTGTATTTGTTTTCTTTGCTGCCTCAATAGCTGCTCAAAAAAAGTCAGTTGCTGAGTACTCATGTAATCCTCATCAGGCATGGCCAGGATATCTTGCTCAGTCAGGGGGGCGGCTTGGTTCATCAGACAACTCATCATAAAATAATTAGTTATAATATAACATCACATTAAGAAATGAAAAGCCAGTATGCTGATCGATCTGCCGGCACTGCACGTAACCACCATTACCTTTCTTCAGATGTATATGCTTTCATGCCAAGACTTGTTGTTATACTCGGTGATCAGTTAAGTCCGGCCATATCCAGCTTGCGTGAGATACAGTCAGATGATGTTATTCTGATGGCTGAAGTGGCTTCCGAGGCCAGCTATGTGAAGCATCACAGCCATAAGCTGATCCTGATATTTAGTGCCATGCGTCACTTTGCTGCTACTTTACAACAACTGGAGCATCAGGTGCTGTACCTGCAGTTTCAGCAACATATCGGCAGCATGACAGCTGCAGTGGCGCTGGCCTTGCAACAATATCCGCAGTTGAGATCCATTGTGGTGACCGAGTGTGGTGAATACCGGCTGGAGCAAGAGATAACGGGTTGGGCTGAGCAATTTTCTATGCCCGTCGAGCAACTGGAAGATGATCGCTTTATTTGCTCACGGCAACAGTTCGCGCTCTGGGCCAAGGATCGGCAACAATTTAGAATGGAATACTTCTACCGGGAAATGCGTCGCTTCACCCGGCTGCTGATGTCTGATCATAACCAGCCCGAAGGTGGCAAATGGAATTTTGACAAATCCAACCGAAAATCCTGCCCGCCAGATTTGCAACAAACACCCCCCCTGCTATTTAAGCCGGATCACATCACCTCCGATGTGATGGCGCTGATTGAACAAGAATTTGCTGACAATATGGGAGCAGCAGCTTCATTTTCCCTGGCGGTGACTGGCAAGCAAGCCCGTCAGGCTTTTTTGCATTTTATCGAGCACCAACTGGCAACCTTTGGCGACTACCAGGATGCTATGTTGATGGACCAGCCCTACTTGTTTCATAGCATCTGCTCGATGTATCTGAACATTGGCCTGCTGGACGCCCGTTGGATGTGCCAGAAGGTTGAACAAGCCTATCTTAATGGACAGGTCCCCTTAAATGCTGCAGAAGGCTTTATTCGCCAAATTATCGGTTGGCGTGAATTTGTCCGTGGCCTGTACTGGCTGCAAATGCCCGAGTACAAAACACGCAATACCCTTTCGGCCAACCGCCCTTTGCCAGCGTATTACTGGACTGGCGATACTCAGATGCGCTGCATGCAGCAAGCATTAAAAAGCACCATTGATCACGCCTATTCGCATCATATTCATCGCTTAATGGTGACCGGTAATTTTGCCTTGCTCACCGGCTTGGAGCCTACAGAGGTCACCGACTGGTATCTGGCTGTCTACGCGGATGCGTTTGAGTGGGTGGAGTTGCCAAATACCTTAGGTATGGCATTGTTTGCCGATGATGGAGTGCTGGCATCCAAACCCTATGCAGCCAGTGGTAAATACATTCAGCGTATGAGCAATTACTGTCAGAACTGCCCATATGATGTGAAGAAGTCCCATGGCGATAAAGCCTGCCCATTCAATGCATTGTACTGGGATTTTCTGGATAGACACACGGAACAGTTAAGTGGCAATGCCCGCTTGCAACTGGCATACCGACAATGGCATAACAAAGCGGCCGATGAAAAAGACGCCATTCGCCAGCATGCTAAACAAACGTTGCAACAACTTGATCATTTGTAATTTGTTCAATCGACATCTGTGGCGGTGATTGAATCGGGTCGCAGCTGCTGCGCTGAACGGGATTCAACCCAGAGTATCGTTTGCCAAATCACGCTAAACACCTGCTCTAAAACATCATGGTCGATCAGTTCCCAGCGATCTTTCTCGCTGTGGTACTCAGGAAATGGCATGCCGCCAAAAAAAAGATAGGGAATGCCCTGCCGATAGAAATGCGCATGATCGCTGCTGTTTGGCCAGTCATACTCCCTGATTAATGAGCCTCTTTGCCGTGGTCCCCGGTGATCTAAAAAGTGCAGCCGCAACCTTCCCCGATGTTGTTGTAACCAACGGCGCAATTCAGGAGACCTGCGGGCTCCGGTGATAAAAAGATGTCCTTCTGGTGTGGAACGAGCGAGCATATCCAGGTTGATATTCAACAGGATCTGTTCAAGCGCAATGGGTGGGTTTTCAACAAAAGTCCGACTGCCGTGCAAGCCGTTTTCTTCGGCATCAGTCGCCACAAAGACATAATGATGTTTTGGGCATGGCTGAACCTTTGCCTGTAGTTTAGCCGCCACAGCAAGCATGGCTGCGACACCAGAGGCATTGTCATTCGCACCATAAAAGACTCGGCGACCACGCATGCCCAGATGATCATAATGCGCCGTGATGACAATAGTGCCACTGCTTTCATCACAAGCGGGTAACCTGGCAACCAGATTGACGCCTTGGTGTAAGCGCCCTCGCTGTCGGTAGTCAAATGGAATAGCAAACCGGTCTTGCCACGGTTTTAATCCAAGCTGTTTGAAGCGTGTTTTCAGGTACGCTCTGGCCAAAGCTGCGCCTTCCGTACCCGTCTCTCGCCCTTGCATCTCTGCAGAAGCCAGTTGCTGAATATCAGCCAATAACTGGACCGATACTTCAGAGCTGTGCGCTGCAACAGCAAAAATACAGCTGACAAACAACC
>JAIUMG010000054.1 GCA_022565655.1 Alkalimonas sp. | reverse complement strand
ACTTGCGCCTGCTGGATTCCAGCATTGATGCGGCAGGTTATCGTGGCAATTTAGCGCCGCTCAGCACCGAGGTGTTGCAGTTGGTGAATGTCTGGTTGCAGGATCAACCTGTTTATCGTTTGGATGACAGTGACCCGACTCAGCGTTTACTGATGCAGATGCCTCTGAATATGGCGGTGCAGCAAGGCCGTATCCGCTTCAGCCCACGTTAGGGCAAGCCCTAGTATAAATCGCGGCGGTAGCGCCCTTGCTGCTGCAATGCCTGTAGTTGCTCAGTTCCTAACTCAGCTTGCAGCAGCTGATCCACGTCCTGGCCCATGCCATGCAAACTGCCGCAGATATAGATGGCAGCCCCCTGCTCCAGCCAGGCTTTTAGTTCTGTCATGCGCTCAGCCAGTTGGTGCTGCACATAACGTATCTGATTGCCATCGCGGGAAAATACTCGGTCTAACTCCGGTAAAAAGCCAAGTTGCTGCCACCGCTGCAGATCTTTGGCAAAGAAGTTGTCCACTGCCTGCTGGCGCTCGCCAACCAACAACCAGTTGCGCTGATGCCCTCGTTTGACCCGTTCAGCCAGTAAACCCCGGATACCAGCAATGCCGGTGCCATTGCAAATAAAGATGATGGGCCGGTCATCGTTAGGTAAGTGAAAGTTCGGGTGCGAGCGAATGCGCAGCTGGATGGGTTGGCCCTCCAGGGCGTAGCTGGTGAGCCAGCCGGAGCCAAGCCCAAGGCCCTGTTCGGTTTTCACCTGCCTGACCAGCAAGGTTAACTGGCCTTCATCAGCAATGCTGGCAATCGAATAGCTTCGAAGCGGCAATAAGGGTTGCTGGTGCAGCCATTGCTCCAGGTTTTCATCGGTGTTTGGCCCCTGTTTGGGCAACTCAATTTGTGCCAGCGCCCGACATAATGGGATGAGTTCGTCGTAAAAGCGGACCTGCTGACAGCCAAAAACCTGGTGCTCGGTTAGCCACAGTGCAATTGAGCAGCGGCTATGCTCTGGCTGCACTTCCACAATATCACCAGGCAGCCAATGCATGCCTTCCTGACGGGATAACTTGACGACAAAGCATGGATTGCCCTGGCTGCCTGGGTTAACGCAGTAACGACTTTGCAGCGGTACTTTGAACCAGGATGGCTGGTTTACAGGAGAGCTTTCGCTTGCTCCCAGGGTTTGCAGTAGTTGCTGCCATTGCTGCCATGGGCTGTTGTCACGCTGGCCTTGATCCCAGGGGACCAGCGGTTGAATGGCCGACGCACGTTGTTGCGTCAACCAATCATGCAGCCAGTGGCCAAAAGCACAAAAATGTTGATAACTGCGATCACCCAGTGCCAGAACGGCAAATTTTAGTTTGGACAGATCGGGTTGCTGTTGCATGGCATGCTGTAAAAAATGCTGGCCATTATCTGGCGCTTCGCCTTCTCCATAGGTGCTGACAATAAACAGCGCCTGTTCAAAGCTATGCAGCGGGGTCTCGGCCAAGGCGTTGAGAGGCAGCATTTGTACACGCTTACCCGCAGTTTGTAATTGCCTGGTGCTTTGTCGCGCCAGATGCTCGGCGGTGCCGGACTGACTGGCATAACCAACCAGCCAGGATGTATGGGGCTGGTTGTTATGGTGGCCCATCATGTTGTGATATTGACGCGCAGCAAAGCGCCAGCCTAAGAGCAGCAGCTGTGTGCTCAGGCACCATAACAACACAAAATGCAGGTTAAATGGCATGGGGGTAAGCCAAAGCAAAGCCAATAGCGATATAAAAGCCAGCAGGCTGGTTAGCTCCAACCCGGCGGCGGAAAAAATGCGATGAGATGATTTTGCCGTTGCGCCAGCTAAGATCCATCCCAGCACAACGATGGCAATGATTAAAAAAAAGTCATCCCAAAAGGGTAAGATGAGTGAAAGCATAACCAGCATCCAAGATAGGAAAAAAGGGGGCAGCAATGGCTACCCCAAAATGCAGGACAAGTTAACAACGACCAGGAAAAAACGCTGTGAAGCGTACGCCAGTTCCCTGACACAGACTACGATAACAAAACAGAAAACCAAATGCAAATAGTTATCATTAATATTTTAGTGTTGGGGTGATTTGAATTTGTTAACGTTAGCTGCAATACTCAAAATCATTCAGGCAACGTGAGTTTGGTTATGCAGCAAAAAAACCACTTGTTTCACTTCGTGCTTTGCTGCACTTGCTTTTGCCTACTGTTTTACTCCATCTCATCGTTGGCGACACCTCAGGTGTACAGCCGCTTTCATCATTTGAATAAATACACCGACATATCGCCGATTGGAACCAGTATGATGCAGGATCATGCTGGCATGCTTTGGTTAGGCACCCAACACGGTTTGTATCGCTTTGATGGCAGCACCTCAACGTTATTTCAAGCCGATCCCGAAGATGCTTCATCACTCTCTGCCGATTGGATCACCAGCTTGCTGGTTGATGATGAAGGTATACTCTGGATTGGAACCCGTTACGGTGGCTTGAATCGATACAATCCGCAAACGGGACTGTTTCAGCGTGTGCCCTTTCCTGCACCCTACAAAGACACCGTGGTTGAAATTTCAGTGGTGTATCAAGATCAGCTGCAAAGGGTGTGGCTCGGCACCTATGGTGCGGGTTTGTTCTATTGGGATGAGGCAAAGAACGAACTGCAATCAGTGTCCATGCCTGCCGAGGTAGATGGTGTCAGTACAACCTTTATCAATGATTTGAAAATTGATAGCCACGGACACCTATGGCTGGCGATCGGTGATGCTCCATTACGAAGCAAAAGTCAGGCTCGGGGTGGTTTGGTGTTGTGGCAGCCAGAGCAGGGCTCTGGCCGGGGGTGGCACCCTGATAATTCTGCGCTGACGTATGACAGCCTGACCCGGTTGTATCTGGACCAACAACAGCAGCTTTGGTTTACCACCTATTACAGCGGGCTTTGGCAGCTTGATATCGCGCAGCATGATTTACAGCAAGTCGCAGGCCCGGCTGCATGGCAAGGGCAAGGTCAGTTAACTGATTTGCTGATGACGCCCGCAGGTGATTTATGGGTTAGCAGCTACGATGCTGGTTTGTGGCATCGCCCTGCAGATAGCATGCAGTGGCAACATTTTCCCCACAATAGCGAAGTCAGTTACGGTGTGCCTAGCCCAGCGATCACCAATCTGATGCTCGATCAACAGCAATCATTATGGTTGATTAGTCAGTCTGGATTTAGCCGATTGAGCCAGTACGCTCAACAAGTTAGAACATTACCGCCCGGCTCCCCCCACAATCACTTGCTGCCCGCCTCTGATGTATTTGGAATTCAAGTGGTCAGCCAATCTGAAGTATGGCTGGCCAACCGGGCTGGCGGAGTGGCGCGCTTTAACCCGAAGACAGGTCAGTTGCAACACTTTCCTTTGCCTGATGGCGAGCGAGCCCCGACATTGGCTCGAAAGATTTTAAAAGAGTCGCAACAAATCTGGGTCGGTACGGATCGCGGCTTGTATCAGTTGGACCCGTCGGAAAATCGCTGGCAGAAGTTCCCACTGGGTTTGGACCCGAACGAAGAGCCTAATATAGCCACCATTATAAAAGATGATGCAGGCAAACTGTGGATAGGTACTCGTGGTCAAGGGGTTGTTGTGTTGGATCAGCAACGTCAGTTCTGGGCTCACTTTCATCCAGCAGCCACCGAGACATCAATCCCGATTGCTATCATCAATGACCTGATGCAGGATGATGATGGTTATATCTGGATAGGCTCACCCGATCAGGGCCTGGTCAGGTTAAACCCGGAAACCAACCATTATGAGTATTGGTTTCAGCAAGAGGGTAACCCAAGTGGCTTGCTTTATAATGGTATTCAGCTGCTTTATCAGCAAAATGGACATGTTTGGATCCGGGCGGGTAATTTAAACCACCGCTGGCTTGGGCCGGGTTCAGAGCCAGCATTTAGAGCCTACACCAGCGATGAGGTTTTTGATGATGAACTTATCGAAGCCGATGAGTTTCGCTTATTGTATCGACTGCACTGGCTGGAATCACAGCAAAGCCTGGTGAAGCTGGGGCCCCCCCATGGTTTGCAAGATAATACCTGGATCGGGGCTTTGGATGTCAAGGATCGAACCCTGTTTCGTGGTGGCCCCCAAGGGCTGGATTACTACCCGATCGATCGCCTGCCAGAGGATCAACGGATCCCCGGTGTGCAGCTGACCAGGCTAAGTTTGTTTAATCAAGAGGTGGTGCCGGGGGAAAGTGATACTTTACCGGTGGCCTTGCCTTACCTGGAGCGCCTGCAGCTCAATTATCAGCAAGATATGTTTTCACTGCACTTTATTGCCCCAAACTTTATTCAACCCCACTTATTGCAGTATCGCTATCGGTTGCAGGGGTTTGATCGGGATTGGTTGCTGGCCGCCTCTGATGAGCGGGTGGCGACTTACACCCGGTTACCGCCGGGTCAGTATGAGTTTCAGGTGGCGGTACGTGTAGCCAATGGTGAATGGCAGACTGCAGAAACATTGGCGATACAGGTGTTACCGCCCTGGTGGATGACCTGGTGGTTCCGCAGCTTCATGATGGCCTTGCTGTTGTTTAGTATCTGGGGTTGGCTGCATTACAAAATGCGCTCTGAGCGCAAGATGAGGCAGCAGTTGCAGCGGCAGGTAGCGGAACGTACCCAAGCATTAAAAGAAAAACACGATGCCTTGCAGGCGTCGAATCAGGATTTGATGCTGCTACAGCAAATGGGACGTGAAATCACCGCTTCACTGGATCTTGAACTGGTGTTATCACGCTGCCATCAGATGCTTAGCGAGCTGATAGACGCCCATGTGATGGTCATTGGCTTGCAGCGCCCATCGAAACGAGAAATCGAGTTTGTTTTTTGGTTGGAGGACAATCAGAAACTACCGGGGTTTTCGGTGTCGACAGAAGATAACGGCGCCTTGGCCTCAATATGCTTTCAACGCAAACAGGAAATTTATGTCAATCAGCGCAGCGACTTCTTGCAGTACTTATCCAGCATGCCTGAACCATTACGTGGCGAGCCGATGCAATCGGTGCTGTATATCCCTTTGCTGGTGGATAAACAGGCTGTGGGTGTTTTTTCTGTGCAAAGCCCTAAGCCGGCAGCGTACACAGAATCGCAGCTGCAATTACTGAGAACCTTAGCCAATACCATCGCCATTGCGGTCGTCAATGCCGATACCTTTACCCGTTTACAGCAGACGCAGCAGCAGCTGGTGACCCAGGAAAAAATGGCCTCGTTGGGGGGGCTGGTCGCTGGGGTGGCTCATGAGATCAATACGCCGCTTGGTATCTGCGTCACGGCAACCAGTCACCTGCAAGCCGAGCTTGAACAGGTTCAGCAGGCGGTAGCTAACAAAGTGCTGCGCCAATCGCAGTTTGATCGCTTCTTACAACACTTGGCGGAAGGTTTGAAAATTCTTGATGTCAACACCGAGCGGGCTGCCTCTTTGGTGCAGAGCTTTAAGCAGGTCTCAGTCGATCAATCCAGCGATAGCTTGCGCGACATCGATGTCGCAGACTATTTACAGGACATCCTGTTGTCCTTGCAGCCACAAATCAGAAAGCAACATTGCCAGTTTGCATTGGAGTGTGCAGATTCCATTCATTGGACCACCGATGCCGGTGCTCTGGCCCAGATTGTGACGAATCTGGTGATGAATAGTTTAAAGCATGCTTTCGCTGAAACGGTTGAACCACGCATATCACTGAAGGTGGAGGTCGTTGGTAAAGAGTTGCATCTGCACTATCAGGATAATGGCTGTGGTATGGCAGAGCGTGAACTAAAGCGTTTGTTTGAACCCTTTTACACGACGCAGCGTGGCCTGGGCGGGACAGGCCTCGGAGCACATATTGTCTACAACCTGATCACAGTGCGCTTTAATGGTCAGCTGAAGGTTAGCAGTGAGCTTGGTCAGGGCCTGAATTACCACATTATCCTGCCAATGGATGCTTGCTAAAATCTTTCTTTTCGTTAAAATATCTTTCGAAACGAAACTTTGGATTGGTGAATGAATAAACGCAATACCCAGCAACGGCGTCACTTGATCATGACCGAGTTGCAGCAACACGGAGAAGTCTCGGTAGAAATGCTGGCTGAACGGTTTCATACCTCGGAAGTCACCATTCGCAAAGATTTAACCGTGCTGGAAGAAGCGGGTTTATTGCTCAGGCGTTATGGTGGTGCGGTGCTGGTGCCGCAGGACTTTGTCAGCGACAGTAGCTTAGAGCCGGTATCGAAACGCAAGCTGGCGATTGCTAAAGCAGCAGCAACCCTGATTAAAGATCATTACCGCATCATTATCGATAGCGGCCGCACCACGGCAGCCTTACTGCCTGAGCTGGCTAAAAAGCAAGGCCTGGTGGTGATGACCAACTCGCTGGCTGTCGCCAACGCCCTGCGCGAGCTGGAAAATGAACCCACCTTATTGATGACCGGTGGCAGCTGGGATTCGCAGTCCGAGTCTTTTCAGGGCCAATTGGCGGAGCAGGTGTTGCGGGCGTACGATTTTGATCAATTGTTTATCGGTGCCGATGGCCTCGACTTAGAGCGAGGTACCACCACCTACAACGAGCTGTATAGCTTAAGCCGGGTGATGGCTGAGGTATCGCGGGAAGTGATTGTGATGGTGGAGTCCGACAAACTGGGGCGCAAAATTCACAATCTGGAGCTGCCATGGCAGCTGATCAAGGTGCTGGTTACCGATGCGGGTTTGTCGGCAGCTGATGCAGCAAGAATTGAACATTATGGGGTCAGCGTGATCCGCGCCGACGTCGAAAGTTAAACAAAGGGAGTTATTTATGTGCGGGATAGTGGGCGCGGTAGCGCAAAGGGATGTCGCGGATATTTTATTGGAAGGCCTGCGCCGTTTAGAATACCGCGGCTATGACTCGGCCGGGGTTGCAGTGCTGAATTCGGCGGGTGAATTGCAGCGTTGTCGTCGTTTGGGCAAAGTGAAAGAACTGCTCGATGCGGTCGCCGCCGAACCTTTGCCTGGTGGCACTGGTATTGCGCATACCCGCTGGGCCACCCATGGCGAACCCAGTGAGCGCAATGCTCACCCGCATGTATCCAGCCGGATTACCGTGGTGCACAATGGCATTATTGAAAACCATCAACCGTTACGCCAGGCCTTACAACAGCAGGGCTATCAGTTTCAATCCGACACTGATACCGAAGTGATTGCCCATCTGGTTGAGCAAGAGCTAACCAAAACAGATTCGTTGCTGGCTGCGGTGCAACAAGCGGTGGCGCAATTGCATGGTGCCTATGGCACGGTGTTGATGGATAGTCAGGACTCAAGCCGGGTTGTGGTGGCTCGTTCAGGCAGCCCTCTGGTGATAGGTCTCGGCATCGGTGAAAACTTTATTGCCTCGGATCAACTGGCATTGCTGCCGGTAACTCGCCGCTTTATCTTTTTAGAAGAAGGCGACGTGGCCGAAATCACCCGCCACAGCGTAGCGATTTTTGATAAAAGTGGCCAACCGGTTGAGCGTGATATTCACGAATCCAATGTCAGCTATGATGCCGGTGATAAAGGCCAGTACCGCCACTTTATGCTGAAGGAAATTTACGAGCAGCCGCACGCCGTGAGCAATACCCTGGAAGGTCGCCTAAACGCCGACTCCGTGCTGGAAGAAACCTTTGGCAATGGTGCCAGCGACTTGTTCAAGCAAGTGCAGCATGTGCAAATCGTTGCCTGTGGTACCAGCTATCATTCCGCCATGGTGGCTCGTTACTGGCTGGAAGCCATGGCGGGTGTATCGTGCAATGTTGAAATTGCCTCCGAGTTTCGGTATCGCAAATCCTTCGTGCAGCCGAACAGCCTGGTGGTGACCATTTCTCAGTCCGGCGAAACCGCCGATACGCTAGCCGCTTTGCGGCTGGCCAAAGAGCTGGGGTATCTTGGTAGTTTAACCATTTGCAACGTGGCTGGCTCATCGCTGGTGCGTGAATCTGATTTAGCCTTTATGACCCGGGCCGGTGCCGAAATTGGCGTTGCCTCGACCAAAGCCTTTACCACCCAGTTAGTGGGCTTAGCTATGCTGACCCTGGCGATAGGCAAGCATCACGGCATGAGCGCTGATACCCAGCAACAGCTGGTGCAAGCGTTGAATCAACTACCCGCCGTGTTGGAGCAAAGCCTGACATTGGCCGATCAGATTGAAGCTTTAGCCGAAGAGTTCGCCGATAAGCACCATGCACTGTTCTTAGGCCGGGGCGATCAATACCCCATCGCCATGGAAGGGGCGCTCAAGCTAAAAGAGATATCCTACATTCACGCCGAAGCTTATGCAGCAGGCGAGCTGAAACACGGCCCGCTGGCGCTGATCGATGCCGACATGCCGATCATTGTAGTCGCGCCCAACAACGAGCTGCTGGAAAAGCTGAAATCCAATGTTGAAGAAGTTCGAGCCCGCGGAGGCATTCTGTACGTGTTCGCCGACTCGGACGCCAACTTCGCCTCCGACGACACCATGCGAGTGATCAACGTACCACACAGCCACCCTTGGCTAGCGCCGATCCTCTACACCATCCCGCTGCAGCTGCTCAGCTACTACGTTGCCATTATTAAAGGCACTGATGTCGATCAGCCGCGTAACTTGGCTAAGAGTGTTACGGTGGAATAGCACTAAACTGCTTTGGTAGTGAGTTGTGGGAGAGTAATAAATATTCATACCAGAGGCTCTGGGAAATCTCCAAAGCTTCGGTATGAATTAATTCCACGCAAGAAAAACGGGCTAGCCTGTTGAACAAGATAGAAAATATAAAAGTTAAGATATCAGTGAAAAAGTGGACGGCGGGATTAATTCCGCCGCCTACTCAATCTGGATTTACTAATCAGTTAGCTTGATGAGATTTGCTACAGAGTCAGGCGTTGTGAGAGTGTGACATTCTCTATTAGAGCTTTAGGCACATTGTGCTGTCTGGCCAGTTGCGGCCATTTCTTAACGACGCCAATGGTGTGGTCGATAATGTCATTAGCCTTCGTAGCGCCCAAATTTGTAATTAGCTTTGCTACGGCCAGCAAGTCCTCTCTCTTGAAATCATCTCGCTTACCATTGATACTCATCTGGTGCTTATCCACCCAATCCGAGCCGGGCTTGTAGCTCCACGCTATGTCATAGGCAGGTGCGAGGCTCCAGCGAAACATATCATCCACAAAGAAGCTGATATTTTTTGTATGGTCATCCTGGTTCCGTGCAACAACATTAAAAACCATGCGTTTGAATATCTGTTCCTGCTCAACAAAGCTCAAATCCAATTTACGGGCTACCATAAGCAGTTGCTCGTAGGAGTACTGTCCCGGCTTTTTGAAATCCGCATGATCCATAGCGCACAGAGTCAAAACGTGGTACTTCTGGTTGTTCACCCGATCAAACCGCCTAGTATAGAAATGACGACGCGGCGCCTCTGGTAGTAAATCGCACTCCATCATGTCTATACCGCACTCTTTGTGAGCCATGAGGTAATAAACGTATTCCATCACTGTATAACCGGCCGGATCACCAAAGGTTTGCTTGGCTGTATTCTTTTCCGTCATGCCATCAAATTTCAGTAAGTAGTGCTCAAAACCATCTGGAGCGTCCACCTGGCCGGATAATACTTTGCTGCGGTCTTTATTCATCGCAATTAACGCTTTTGGCCTGGCACCACCAGCTGATGTGCCGATTTGCAAAAGCTGCGTCATGGCATCATCGTGTTTCAATTCTGTTTCGAAATTTTTGCGATCATCCAAAACAGATTGCGCCAGCTCAGCAAGGGCCGCTAGATTAACCTCAAATGATTTGTTTCCTTTAAGATTTTCTGCCGGCTGATACTCCAGTGCTCCCATGCCGCGGCTACCTGTATAGAGCAATCGGTCGATGGCTTTGAATTCGGCCGGATCTAAACCCAACTGCGCGCGCCAGGTGTCAATAATCGCGTTACCAAAATCATCTGGCAGTGAGTCGGCAAATACCGCTGGCAAACCCTTATAGGTATCAGGTGATAGCGCCGGAAACGTGAATACCCCTTTTCGAAGCGGCATGTGTATCGGCGAAATCGAAAAGCCATCACGGATCCATTGTGCTGTGTATTCAAAGCTGGCATTGGTTTCGCCATCACGTTGAGATAGTGCGCCTACGGTAAATCCATCAAATAAGACTTCGCATACTTTTGCGACCATACCTACCCCTTAACCACGAGTTTTTGTCGATTGGCCAAAATGGGGTTTACTCCCTCACTCACATCAATGTTTCGCTTACTAACGTGGACCCGATGACCGCCATTACTGCGCTCAGAAGACGGATGACGTGATTGACCGCGCACGCCCACCTTAAATTGAGGCATAGCGGTTTTAGGGAGTGTGTTATAAAGCTCATCTAGCGGGCTAGCCCCGATTGGTGTAATCATCTTATCGAGGTTTTCGAGCATATCTAGATGACGCAGTGTTGCAATAAATGTAGTCAGCCGGCACTTACCCGTTTCAAGCGCTCGATAGGATTTTGGTGTGATCCCAATTTTCTCCGCCATATCTTCCTGAGTAAAAGCCATACTTTTACGCCGGGATTCCAGCCTTGAATATAATTCCCCCGCGATCGCGGCATCAGACATTCCCTTAGTGATAGTGGACATATAAACCTCACCGCCGACAGGTATCAGCACTACTTTACTCTTAATAGGTAATATAATACCTTATTTTACCCGATAATGCACATTTGGGGTAAAATATTACCCAAATAAAACTTAACGGAAATATTGAATTTAATAGTAATATCGGAAACATTTAAAGGTAATATTTTACCCTTTTAGTGTGTAATGCTGCTATTTTCGGTAATGTAATACCTGCTTTTCTTTCGCGTATCGATGTTTGCTCTATATATGCATTGTAGCTCATGATTTTTTAAGCTCTGTCAAATTCGAAATAGTGAAAAGCTACTAACATATAGTCTTCTTTCTCAAGCACCTAAACCTGCTTTTGATGGCACGTTGGACTCGATAATTTCCGATTGGGATTTTAATCTGGCCAACACCCGATCTATTCAGGTGGATACGCGCTTTATGTTGTGGCAGATGGAACACGTGGATCAGGCGCATAACCTGCTGCGTGAACTTGGTGTTCCAGTCGCATCCGCCGCACAGCAATAAGCGTCAAAGTATCATTTAGTCTTTCGCTGGTGGGGTGCTAAGCCCCGCCAGCCAGATTTTTAGCAGGCCATTGAGTTGCTGTTGTTGTTCTGTGTTTAGATTGCCCATCAGCGATTGCTGCAGCGTAATATGCTCGGGCAGTACTTTTTCAATCAAGGCTTTACCGCTGTCAGTCAGGCGAACATGCACCACCCGGCGATCTTCGGTACAGTGACGGCGGGCTATGAGCTGGCGTTGCTCCAGCTTGTCCAACCGGCTGCTCATGGCACCGGAACTGAGCAGCATGCTTTGATGCAGTTGTGACGGTGACAAGGAGTAAGGTTCACCAGCGCGGCGCAAGGTCGCCAGCACATCAAACTCACCTTGTTTCAAGCCATGCTGTTCATAGCAGTGTAAAAACGCTAATTCCAGCGTCTTATTCAGGCGGGCAAAACGCCCCAGTAACTGCATGGCGAGCAGTTCATCTTCTATCCCCTGACTCTGCCACTGGGCAGTGATGCGATCCAAATCATCTGTTATCACGGTGTCTTTACGGCTTTTTGCAGCAATGGATGCTTTACAGCTTAACGAAAAAGCGGCACAATAAAAATATCTTTATGTGAAGATACTTTTCGAAAAGATTTTAGGGGCACCGATCAGCATGACAACTGCACTGCAGAAAAAGCAAGCATGCTACCTGATAGCCATTGTGCTGGTGGCGCTGAATTTACGCCCGGCATTGGCTGCGATAGGGCCGTTGCTACAAGGGATCCAGACGGATTTGCTGCTGAGCTTTAGCGGCGCTTCAATGCTGACCACCCTGCCGGTGCTGGCCATGGGATTGTTAAGCTTTGTTGGTTTTCGATTGGCTGCCCCGCTGGGGTTGGAGCGTACTATTGCGGCTGCTTTATTGCTGTTGGCTGGGGCAACGCTGCTTCGTTTCTGGTCGCCCTCCGCCAGCTTGTTGATAATTACAGCCTTGTTGGCCGGTATTGCTATTGCGCTGATCCAGACCTTGATGCCCGCCATTATTAAAGCCCGCTTTGCCGCTAAAGCGCCTTTTATTATGGGACTTTATGTCACTGCTATTATGGCGGGTGCCGCCATTGCTGCCATCAGTACCCCATTGTTGGCGGATAGCCTGAGCTGGCGTCATAGCCTTGGGCACTGGAGCTGGCTGGCGGTGTTGGCGTTGTTGCTTTGGCTGTGGGCGATGCGGCCGTCTCCAAGTCATGCCTCAGCTCAGCCTGCACCGGCTGCTTTTGCCTGGTGGCGAAAGAAGCGCAGCTGGCAATTGGCTGTTTTCTTTGCGCTCGGCACAAGCTGTTACGTATCGGTATTGGCCTGGTTGGCCCCCTATGCGTTGGAGCTGGGATACAGCTCACAGCAAGCGGGATTGCTGTTGGGATTTTTAACGGCTTGTGAAGTCGTGGCTGGTTTGTTGTTTCCCTGGTGGGCATCGCAACGGGCCGATCGCCGACCCGTGATCGCGGTACTCTGTGTGTTGCAGTTGGTCGGGTTTACTGCTTTGGCACTGGTGCCTGATACCGCTCTGCTACTGTGGGTCGCATGCATTGGCCTTGGCATTGGTGGTATTTTCCCGCTATCGATGATCATTACGATGGATCATATCGATAACCCGGTGCAGGCGGGCCGGTTAACAGCTTTTGTACAGGGCGTGGGTTACATCATCGCGGCCTTTTCTCCCTGGCTGGCTGGCATGCTGCGCGACTGGCTGCAAAGCTTTACTCTGGCCTGGCTGGCTTTGGCTGCGACCAGTGTGCTGGCACTCTGGCTTGGTGCCAAATTCAGTGTCGCCAGCTATCAGCAGCATTATGCGCCTGCCGAAGTTGGCGTCTGATGCTTTACTTTTGCTGTGCCTCTGATTAGAATTTAGCCACTTCCCGCTTTGGAGCCGATGCCGACATGATTCAATGACACCTGACAATCCGCACTTAATTTTTTTTGGATTCTTGGGGTCGTTCGGCATCATCCTGCGCTGCAGCTGTTCTGGCTG
>JAIUMG010000053.1 GCA_022565655.1 Alkalimonas sp. | reverse complement strand
CACGGCCCCGAGCGAAGGACTTTACTTAGATACCCTGATCACTGAGCCGGAGCAAATGTCGGTGATCTTCGGTTTTTCCCGTGCCTATTTTATGGTGCAAAGCCAGGTACCCTCAGCGCTTATTCAGTTTCTACGCGAGCTGTTACCGCATAAAACGCTGGCGGAACTCTACGCCAGTATTGGCTTTCACAAGCAAGGAAAAACTGAGTTTTACCGGGAGCTACTGCAGCACTTGCAGCGCTCCAGTGATCACTTTGTCGTGGCTCCTGGCATTCGCGGCCTGGTGATGATGGTGTTTACCCTGCCGTCTTTCCCCTACGTGTTTAAAGTGATCCGCGATGAATTCCCGGAAAGTAAGCAAATCAGTCGCGCAACTGTCAAAGCACGCTATTTGCAGGTAAAAAAACACGACCGGGTTGGCCGCATGGCCGATACCATGGAATACTCGGATGTCGCCCTGCCCAAAGATCGCTTTGCTCCTGAGTTACTGGCCGAACTGCAGCAAAGCATCAGTGGCTCGCTGCGAATTGAAGATGACTTAGTGGTGATTAAGCACTTGTACATTGAGCGGCGGATGATCCCGCTGAATATGTATCTGGAGCAGGTGGACAGCAACGAGAAATCCCGTATCATGCAGGATTATGGCCAAGCACTGAAAGACATCATTGCCGCCAATATCTTCCCGGGCGATATGCTGCTGAAAAACTTTGGCGTCACCCGTCACAAGCGGGTTATTTTTTACGATTACGATGAAGTGCAGTACTTATTGGACGTCAACTTTCGTACTCTTCCGAAAGCAGAAACCATTGATGATGCACTCTATAGCGATGTTTCAGTCGCCCCCGGCGATGTGTTCCCGGAGCAAATCACCACCTATGTCACCGCCCAGCCAGAACTGCGTGATTTATTGCTGCAGCATCACCCCGAGTTGATGGACGCCAGCTACTGGCAGCAAATGCAGCAACGCATTCGCGCCGGACAATTTGATGATGTGTTTCCTTACCCGGATATCATGCGCTTTCGCCTGCGCTATGCCGATGACTATCCGCTGGCTGATGACAGCAATAACGAGTTACAGAGCCCAACAGAATCGCTACAATAGCAGCTTTATACCCTAATGACCTCAAGATGCGACTGACTTGGAGCCTGCTGTGACTGCCGTGAATTCTGTACTGGCGCTGCGTGAACGCGAACTGGCCAATTCAAAACGGGTCTTTGTTGCCCGTGGCTCCAAATTAAAGCGCTGCCTGCAATGTTTGCTGGCCGAGGCCAACTGCATTTGCAGTCACAAACCAGCGCCACAGGCTGGGGCTGCTTTCTGCTTTATCATGTATCAGGGCGAAGCCTACAAACCCAGCAATACCGGCCGGATTATTGCCGATGTGATGGCCGATAATTACGCTTTTTTATGGCAACGCACCGAGCCAAATGCAGATTTACTGGCCTTACTGCAACATCCGGATTACGCGCCGGTACTAATTTTCCCCCACCAGTACGTTGATGCGAAGCGCTGCCTGCAGCAGCCAGCCGAGCTCACTGAATTAAGTCAGGGCAAAACACCCCTCTTTGTGATGCTGGATGGCACCTGGCGCGAAGCAAAGAAAATGCTAAAAAGTGATTATCTGGCAACACTTCCCGTACTCAGTATCACGCCAAACCAGCAATCGGCCTATATGCTGCGCGAAGCCGCCCAGCCACACCAACTCAGCACCGCTGAAGTGGCGGTTGAAGTGCTTCACTTCGCCGGTCTGACGCAAACGGCGACCGCGCTTAACAGCTACTACCAACACTTTCTGCACGCTTATCGCAGCGCTCGGCCGCATCATCCATTGAACCGCCAAGCCCGGGCTGAGAGCTAAGATACTGAGCTAATTTCAGAAGAACTCAGCTGCAAAGTGAAGTGATGACACAACTATAAATTTCAGATGCAGCGCCCATTCACCAGTGTTATGATTCATCCGTTTTATGTATTTAATCAAAGGCATTTGACGGATGAATATAAACAAAGTCGATTTAAACCTGCTGGTATACTTGGATGTATTGCTTCGAGAAAAAAATGTCACCCGCGCCGCCAATCAGCTAAACATTACTCAGCCAGCCATGAGCAATGGCTTAAAACGGCTACGTGATCTACTGAGCGACCCCATTCTGGTACGCACCTCTGAAGGCATGGTGCCCACCGAGCGCGCTAAAGAGCTGGCTCCGATTGTCCGCGGTGTATTGTTAACTCTGGAAGAAAGCCTGCAACCACACAAAGACTTCGACCCGAGCCAAAGCAGCCGGGTGTTTCGCATTATGGCCAGTGATTATGCCGCTTCGACGCTGATCCCGGCCTTACTGAAAAAAATGCGCTTGCACGCACCCGCCACCACACTGGATATCATGACACCATCGGATGTGACCTTTCACGATGTCGAAAACGGCAAGGTAGATATGGCGATCAACCGCTTCGATCAACTGCCACAGTCGTTTCATCAAAAGACCGTCTGGCGCGATAACTTTGCCTGCCTGGTCAATCGTAAAAATCCGGTTCTGAAGCAGTTTAACCTGGAGAGTTACTTAAAGAGCCGCCATATCTGGGTCAGTAAAACCGGCTTTGGCGTCGGTGTAGGGATGGATCCGAAAGACATTCAAAAACTCGGCTGGGTCGATGAAGCCCTGGCCAAGCTGGGCAAACAGCGCACCATCAGTGTTTTTACCCGCAACTACCACGTAGCCATGCACTTAGCGGTAGAAATGGATCTGATTGCTACGTTGCCACTGCGCGCCGCGCGCTTGTATGAAAACGACGACAGCATGGCAATTTTAGACCCGCCGTTTGCCATCCCATCAATCGAGCTGAAAATGATCTGGAGCCCGCTGCTGCACCAGGATGCCAGCCATATCTGGCTGCGCCGCCTGATCACTGAAACCGCGGATGAGATCAATACTTAAAATCAACAACTCCTAAAATTCAGCCGCTGATGACATCAGCACAATCATCAGCGGCTGCAGTGGCTCCCAGCATCCCAGTTCACGTTTAGGGAGAGCCAAAGTCTTTACGGCAGTAAGTCGTAGGCCGGTAAGGTTAAAAAATCGACCAGTTCATCGGCGGTGGTGATCTCTAGCAGCAAGGCTTTTGCCCGTTCAAAGTTCTGGTTGGCCCAGACATCAGCGCCGACTTCCCCTTTCACCACTTCAGCTTCTTCATCCAGCATGCTGGCAAACAAGGCTTTGGTCACCAACTGGCCGTTGCTCAGGCTTTTACCATGCTGGATCCATTGCCAAATCGAGGCACGGGAAATTTCTGCCGTGGCGGCATCTTCCATTAAGCCGTAAATCGGCACACAGCCTTTGCCACTGATCCAGGCCGCCAGGTACTGCAGTGCCACCCGGATATTGGTACGCATGCCAGTCTCGGTGCGCTCGCCATCGCAGGCTTGCAACAAATCGGCGGCTGTTACTGGGCCATCCTGCTCGCGCAGCACTTGCAATTGATTTGGTTTATCGCCCAAATAATGATCGAGCACGGCCCCTGCGGTGCTTGCTAAGCCGGGGTGAGCAACCCAGGTACCATCATGGCCGTTTTTCGCTTCCAGCTCTTTATCGGCGGTTACTTTGGCCAAAATGGCTTTATTCTGCTCTGGATCCTTGGCCGGAATTAAAGCCGCCATGCCTCCCATTGCCAGCGCGCCTCGCTTGTGGCAGGTTTTGACCAGTAAGCGTGAATACGCATTTAAAAATGGTTTATCCATGGTCACCACTTGCCGATCAGGTAAAACCCGGTCAGCATGCTTTTTCAGCGTTTTGATGTAACTGAATATATAATCCCAGCGGCCGCAGTTTAACGCAACAATGTGATCGCGCAGCATGTAGAGAATTTCGTCCATCTCAAACACCGCCGGCAGCGTTTCAATCAGCACAGTGGCGCGGATGGTGCCTACCTCGACGCCATATTTTTGCTCGGTATAACGAAACACATCATCCCACCATTTCGCTTCCTGATGGCTTTGCAGCTTGGGCAGATAAAAATACACGCCAGTGCCCATCTTTTGCCGCAGTGCTAAGTTGTGGATGAAATACAAGGCAAAATCCATCAAGGCACCAGGTACCTGCTCGCCATCCACCTGCAGATGTTTCTCCCATAAATGCAGCCCACGCACCCGGGCGATCAGCAAGGCAGGGTCACCCTTCAAAGCATAGTGTTTGCCACTGTTCGGATCGCTATAACTGATGGTGCCAAGATTGGCATCACGTAAATTGAGCTGGCCTTCGACCACCCCTTGCCAGGTGGGAGATTGCGCATCTTCAAAGTCGGCCATAAATACTTTTACATCAGCATTCAGCGCATTAATCACCATTTTCCGATCGACCGGGCCAGTAATTTCGACCCGACGGTCCTGCAAATCAGCCGGAATGGCCGCGACCTGCCAGTCACTATCCCGGATACTTTTGGTGTCGGGCAGAAAATCCGGCAAAGCGCCTGCATCATAACGCGCTTGTGCTTGCTGACGCGCCGCCAACAACTGCTGCAGACGTGGGCGAAACTCGCGGGTTAACTCTGTGATCAATGCACAAGCATCGTCGGTAAATACCTGCTCGGCGATGCTATCTATCTGCGCATGGATCACTAATTGCTGACGTTGAGTCGTGGTATCGGTCATGGTCGTTCTCCTTGAATGGCTGCCGCCTGGCTGCAACCACTAAATGGGCAATGCCTTTACTATAAGCTGCCACAAAACATAAACAAAATTGATGATATATATGCCAACCATTCATAAAGATAATACTCGAAGCATTAGTCGCTCAAACATTTTGGCATGCCATGTGCTTAGTATTAGCCAAGACAGACAGAAGTCTGTAGTACGTCAATTATTTGTCGGAGGTACCCATGGAGTATGTGTTGCTGTTACTGGTTGCTCTGGTAGTGGTGGTTGCATTAGTTGCCAGCCGCTTTGTTGAGCAAGGAAACCCATTTCCATTTCAAAAACGCGGGCCTATCTTCAGTCAGGTCGAACGTGCATTTTTGCGTTTGCTGGAAAAAGCCGTCACCGATCATTACAAAGTGATGAGCCGGGTGAAATTGGCCGATGTGATTGATTTTAAGAAAAGCACCAGCAGCAAGACCAAGCGTTCAGCGCTGTTGAAACTAAACAGCAAGTACCTCGATTTTGTCCTTTGCAACCCGGATGACATGAGCATTGTCGCTGTCATTGATCTGGTGAGCCCCACCGGTAAGCAAGGCCATAAAGCCAGCCCGGACTGGTTTGTCAGTGGTGCGCTAGAAGCAGCTGGCATCCCTTACATTCGCATGAAAATCAAACAGGGTTATTCGCTGGGTGATATCCAACAATGCCTGATCACACGTTTAGGGGCTCCAATCCGTAAAACCGAACCGATCATCAAAGGCCGCTTCAAAACAGGGCCAACCCGCCCGGTGAAACCTTTGGTAGCCAGCAGCAGCCAAGCTGGTAAAATAGCAGCCCTGCCGATGAACCCGGCCCTGTCTCAAAAATTAACACCAGCGTTGTCGCACTCGCAAATTAAAGCGCAGTCAACAGCGATGGTTCAGGCTTCTTAACGCATTGGAGAAATGAGTCACTCCTGCGATAAGTCGGATGCCGCCTGCTGCAACAGGCGGCATCATTTTTCCTCTTTACGAAAAAAAACCGGAAAAAATATTCAAGCTGTGCCGCTGCCTGCCGTTACAGAATCGAGGACTTGACGAAAGGAGGTATTATGAGTCAATCCGTCGGCGCTGCAGCTTCGGCTCAGGCGTTTGAAGTGCTTGGAGCCGTAATGGCGAAAAAGCAAATGAACCAGGAAGCACAAATGACCACTCAACTGGTCGACAGTGCGCTGAAAACCGGTGAACAGGTGCAAGCCTCTCAAGCGGTCGGAAACCTGGGTCAGAACATTAATATTAGTGTTTAGTACCATCCAAGGTCAGCGCAAGCTGGCCTTTTTATTTTGCCGCATCCTCAGCTATACTGATGAAACTGTGATAAATGAATTATATTTAGCCTGAGTGAAGGACAACTCGAAGCCAGCCATTATACTGAAAAAAGAATGCTGCAGGTTTAAAGCACAAGGACGCTTGCGATGAACACCAACATAGCGCTGATTATTGATGATAATGCCACCATCCGCGAATTATTGCGCCAGACATTAAAACTGCTGGGATTCCAACATATTCATGATGCACCCAATGGGCTGACCGGTATAGAGCTGGCTCAGCAGCAAAACTTTGATGTGATCTTTCTTGACTTAGAGTTGCCTGATTTGCACGGCACCAGTGTGCTTAGCCAGCTAAAACCCAATTTACCCGACACACCGGTTATTGTAGTGACTGCTCATACCACGGTAGAAAACCTGAAGCTTAGCCTGGCTGCCGGTGCCTCCGGCTTTGTTGCCAAACCATTCTCCGCACAAAAAATCAGTGCTATTTTGCACAAAAGCCATGCCAAGCATGGCGCGGCCAGAACGTCATCGGCTTAATCTGCAGCCCAGACCGCTTTAAGTTTTACCGCGCGTCAGGAAGTTGCCCAAACGCTCCGCTGAGCCAGTGATCAACAAGTACAAGACCGGCACCAGCAATAAGGTCAGTAGCATCGCGCCCAACAAACCACCTATTACACTGATCGCCAGTGGCTGCATAATTTCAGCTCCTTCACCGATACCAACAGCCAGTGGAGTCATGCCAAGCACGGTAGTGAGTGTGGTCATTAAGATGGGCCGAAGCCTAACCTGGCCCGCTTCAATAATGGCCTGCTCAATCTCAAGGCCTCTGGCCCGGCCAATTTCGATGTACTCGACCAGCAAAATGGCATTATTTACCACAATACCAATCAACAGCACCACGCCAATCAGCACCGGAGCAGATAGCAAACTACCGGTTAACCATAAGGCAAGTACAACCCCCATTAACGACATTGGAGCTGCAGTAATGATCACCAAGGGGTTGCTAAGCCGTTCGTATTGCACGGCCAACACCACAAACACCAAAAAGACCGACAGCAGAATCACAATGCCTAGCTCACGCTGTGTTTCCTGCATGGTTTCCCACTGCCCCCCCAGAATTAAACTGAATTGATCTGGCATCTCCAGGCCATCCAGTCGGCGCTCTACTTCGGCCATCAAGGTAGCAACATCGGACTCGGCGGTATTAATATCAGCGTTCATCCGCAGCAACCGGCTTTGATTTTCCCGCTCAATATGAGCCGGGCCATCGGTCAGTTCAAAACGGGCCAGATCCCGTAAAAATACCGTTTGCCCTTGCTGACGAAACAACAGCAAATTACCCAGTTGTTCGGCATCCTCCACCTGATCACGCGGCAATTGCACACGGATATCGTATTCACGATTCTGATCAATAAAGCGTGAAGGCACGGCACCATGCACAGCCTGCCGGATCGCCTGGCCTACATCCGCCACGCCCAGACCAAAATCAGCCGCTCGCTCTCTATCGACCCGGATCTGCAATAAGGGGCTTTGCTCTTCCCGAGCGGTTTCCAGGCCCTGCAAGCCTGGGATCCCTTGCAAGCGGGCGGCTATCTGGTTGGACACCTCATGCAAGCCAGCTAAATCTTCGCCGACAATGGCTACCGAAAAATCAGCCCCCGCACGGCCAAAACGTAAGCCGCGAATGCTTGGCGGCCGCACACTGATCCGGGCACCAGGTAAAGAGAGCTTTTCAAGCTCTTGCTGAGTCAAGCTGACCCACTGCCCGGCTGTCATCTCTGGTCGCTGACTGGCTGGTGTTAATTGCATACGGAAATTGGCCACCCCAGGTCGTTCATTCACGATGCCGCCACTCAAGTGACCGCCCACCAAAGCAAACAATGTTTCCACGTAAGGCATGCCGGCCAGCACACGTTCAACTTTGCGACTGATTGCCTCGGTTTCCTGTGGTGGAGTTCCTGGAGGCAGCGCAATGCGAACCGATACACTGCCGTCATCCACGGGTGGCAAGAACTCGCCTCCCAATTGATTGGATAATTGGTAACTGCCAATAAAAGCCAGGCAGGCCAGCCCTAAAACAGGCCAGCGAAAGCGCAAAATCCCTGCCAGTAGGTGACCATAACCGATACGAAGCCTGTGCAGAAATTGATGAAACAAACGCACCGGCCAGCTTCGGATCAACCCACTTTGCCAACGAATTTTGCCCAACAATGCAGCCAGCATCGGTACCAAAGTAAGTGCAGCCACTAAGGTGGCCAGAATGGCAAAGGAAATGGTCAGGATCATTTCTTTAAATACCAGGGCCGCCATACCAGTGATCAGCAAAAAAGGCACCACTGCAGCCAGGTTGGTCATGGTGCCAGCGATCACGGCCGAGGCCACTTCTGCGGATCCCTCTTTGGCGGCTTGATTGGGTGGTTTTTTTAGCTGTTCGTGATGGCGAAAAATATTCTCCAACATCACAATGGCATTATCGAGCAACATGCCAATACCCAGTGCTAAGCCACCCAGACTGATGATGTTGATGGTCAAACCGCCTTGCCCCATCAGAGCAAAGGTGGCCATTAATGCAATTGGAATGGAAAGGCCAATGACGAAGCTTTTCCGTAAACTGCCGAGAAACAGCCACACCACCAGCATCGCCAGCGCGCCTCCCAGCATCGCAGCGCTGGAAACACTGGCGATAGCACCACGAATAAAGAAAGCCGGATCATTAATCGCCTGAACGGCCATATCGTCAGGAATAAAACCTGAGCGCTCCAGCTGTGCGATGACCGCCTGCACCTGCTCGACCACCTCAACCGTATTGGCTTCAGGTAACTTAAAGATCGACAACTGGACCGCCGGCACCCCGTTTAAGCGGCTGAACACCCGCTGCTCGCGATAGCCATCGGTGATTTGCGCCACTTCCCGTAAGCGGATGCGCTGCTCAGAGTGCGGTAATGGCACAAGCAGCTGTTCAATATCCTCGACCGAGCGAAAGCGCCCTTCCGTTTTTGACATCACATCAAAGCGATCGGATGTCACCCAGCCACCGGCAACATCCAGATTTTCAGCAGCCAGGATCCGTACCACATCCTCCATGGTCAACTGATACGCCGCCAGACGGTGTTGATCCAGCACTACTTGCACTTCCCGCTCTAAGCCCCCTGCGGCCTCGACCGATGAAACCCCTTCGATGGCAATTAAGTTTGGTGTCAGGCGATTGTCTATCCAATCGCGCACGTCCACTTCAGTCCGTACCGCAGAACTAAAGCCGGCCTGCCAAATGGGAGCCTGCGATGGGTCGAACTTGTAAAGCCGTGGCGGTGAAATATCACTCGGCAATTGCGTTCGGGCCAATTCCAAAGCGCGCGATGCATTTTGCAGGGCCACATCCAGATTGGTGCCGTAACTAAAATGCAAGTTGACATTGGTCCGCCCTTCCGACGCCCGGCTGTCAATATGCACCAGGTTTTCAACGGACGCCAAATTGCGCTCGAGTACCCGAGTAACCTGTTCTTCCATCACCTCAGGAGCCACCCCAGAGTAATTTACCGTCACGCGAATTTGTGGGTACTCAATATGTGGCAACAGATCAACCGGCAATCGCTGAATAAAGAACAGACCCAGCACCAAAATCACCGAGGCAAGCGCCAGGGTACCGACCGGGCGATCAATGGCCCAGCTGGTAATGGCGGACGTACGCGTTTTGCTGCGATTGGTCATCGGCAACTACCCCCGCCAACCAACAATACGCACACGCTGGCCTTCAGTCATATCGCCAGCTTGGGCCGCCAGCACGACATCGCCGGCCTGAATGCCCGAGGTGATTTCAACCCATTGCCCACGTTGAACGCCGGTGCTGACTTCTTGCCGGGCCAAACGATCATCTTGGATTAACATGACATAGCTGGTCTCATCACTGCTAAAGAGCGCTGAAGTTGGGATTGCCAGCGCTTGCTCCCTCGCATCGATCATTAAATTGACACGCGCCAGGTATCCCGGGCGAACGCCCTGCTGATAAGCCGAGGAAGGCAAAGCAATTTCAACAGTAATAAAACGACTGCTTAACTCAGCCGTTGGAAAAACCCGTCGAATATGGCCCGTAATAGGCTGCAGCGGCATGGCATCCAGGCTTACCTCAACCTGTTGGCCAACCGCCAGATGAGCCACATCCAGCTCAGATACGCCAAGATGCAGCACCAGTTGCGACATATCGGTCAGTTCCAGCAACGGGTCCTGCTCGCGGATGCTTTCGCCTAACTCGACCCAACGCCGACTGACGACAGCGGCACGTGGCGCCACAATGTCACCAAACGCCACCCGGGTCTGCCATAAGATCAACTCACTCTCAGCGACGCGAAGCTCGGCCGCTTGTGCCTGGTACTCAGCTGAGCTGGTCAACTGGCGGCTGTAGAGTTCAGCTTGTCGCTGATAGGCTAACCTGGCCTGTTCGACTACCGCTTCGGCCCGGGCCAGTTCAGCACGCTGCTCGGCCTGATCCAAACTTAGCAATGGATCGCCTGGTTCTACCTGATCCCCTATTTCCACATGGAGCTGACGCACAATTCCCCGTGTTTGTGCTGCCAACCGAACCGTCTGCAAAGGTTGCACGGTCGCCGACAGCACCAACCGCCTGGAAAGATCACGCGATTGCACTTCAGCGGCAGCTACCGCAATGGTGCGCTCGGCCACCGATGCATTAGCAGGATCGACAGCTTCATTCTGCCCCGGCTGGCAAGCCACTAGCAATACAGCGGCGCAGACTATAAACGCATAAGTACCCCATGTTCGGCTCAAATGATGTTCTCCATAGTTACGGCGTGATACCTGATACAACAAAACCACTATAGCACTGCTGAGCAGAAAACATGACTGGCATCAGCTCTTTAAACAGACAGATACGATAAAAAGAAATTGTACATTTTTTGTTCAAGTTTATAACCATGCTGCCGATACAAGGATGAAACGAATAAAGTGGAGCCTGTTATGCAAATAGTAACAGCAGACCAACAACTGCGGGCGACAAACACCACAAGCGTGTCACAAGGTCGCTTTGAGCAGCGGGTTCTTAGCCCACAACACAGGGCAAATACTCCTGTACTGCCTGAACAAGCAGCACCTCAGGCACAACAAGCACTGCAGCGTAATCGTACCGACGCCTCAGCAGATCAGCCCGATGAAGCCGATACCAAACAAGAGCTGGAAGAAAAAGCCTTCAATGCTTACCAGACGGTTGGTATGGTTAAACGTATACTGGAGCAGTTAAGCCAGCGACAGATTGAGCTGTATGCAGTTCCAGCTGAAGTGGCTGCACAGCCAGTTCAAGTGAACCAGCCCCCCCAAGCCACGAATGCGTCTGAGCAATCCGTTCAGGTGATGGAGTGGGAACTCGGCTATCAAGCGGTTTCTGCCCGCTTTAATGGCCAAATGGTCATGGACACTGGTGAGACCATAGCTTGGGATATCGAGTTCAACATGGAGTACAGCTGGGCCAACTTCCGTATGAGCGAGCAGCGTTTAGATAACCTTCAAGATCCGCTGGTAATCAGCCTGAATGGCATGCCAGCCCAATTACAGGGCGATAGCTACAGCTTCGATTTATTCAATACCGGTGTGCCGGTGCAGCTGCCCAACCTGGCTGCTCAGCAATTTTATCTGGCCTATGATAAAACTGGCAATGGCCTTATTGAGTCTGGCGATGAGTTGTTTGGCCCTAAAACTGGCCAAGGGTTTGCTGAGCTGGCTGCGCATGATCTGGACGGCAACGGTTTTATCGATCAGCACGATAGTCTGTGGCAAGATCTGTATTTATGGCGGCCTGATGGCCAGCAACTCAGCATGGAGCAAGCTCAAATCAGTGCAATTTCAGTGGAGTCTGTCGCAACGGCTATGCCTCTGTTTGTACACAACACCGATGAGTTGGCTGGCATGCTGCAACGCAGCAGTATTTTCCTAGATCAACAAGGCCAAGCTGGTTTGGTGCAACAAATCGATTTAGTGGTATAACACTCTGCACGCAAGAAAACCGGAACAAATGCAATCAAGCTGATAACAGAAGAAAACAAATGGGTTTTATAGTTGTATAAAGCCCAATTTATTTTTATCGCATAATTATCACGCCACCCAGCTGCATCCAACTGACACATAATGCCCAATATTGATGCAAAGCCACTTTAATCCACTAATATAAATAAACTTACCCATTACAAATACAGCACTAATAATGTGCATCCAGATGCAAAAAAACTTTAAAAACCGGCCAAAACCCACCGTAACTGCATAAATATTCAAATAATCATGTTAATATCCCTAATTTAGTGCATAAAAGTACTTGTCAACGGCACGTTTTTTGCCATGCTCTATAGAGAATAACATGAGATGAGTGGAGCTATAATGAAGACAAAATGCATTGACATGTACCAAAAATCGATAATTGCAGCGGCTGTATCCTCACTATTCTGTTCCCCCCTGCTGTTGGCAGATGAGCAGGTGGCTGAAGCAGAAGAAAGCGTAGAGCGAATCATGGTCACCGGCTCACGGATTGCCCGTGATGCCAATTTAGCCTCGCCATCGCCAGTGCAGTCCATTAGCGAAGAAGAAATTCGTATGTCTGGTGAGTTTTCCATTGCCGATGTGGTCAATGATATTCCAGCATTATTTTCATCAACCACCAGCCAAATGGCCAATGAAAGTGGCTTTGCCAGTGGTACCAATGTGCTGAACTTGCGCAGCATGGGCTCGAACCGAACCCTGGTACTGGTGAACGGCAAACGCCATGTTGGCGGAACTCAGGGATCTTCAGCCGTTGATGTTGGCTCCATACCCACTAGCCTGGTACGTCGGGTCGAAGTACTCACTGGTGGCGCTTCAGCCGTTTATGGTGCCGATGCGGTAACTGGCGTCGTGAACTTTATTTTGCGCGATGATTTCGAAGGCTTTGAGTTTGATGCTCAAACCAGTGGCGCCGACGAAGGTGGAGCGCATAGATACAAGCTGGATGCCACCTGGGGCAGCAACTTTGCCGACAACCGTGGTAATGTGGCCGTGAATGTCTCTTATGGCAAAGACCGTGGCTTACGTGCTTACCAGCGAAAAGATGGTCATTTGATTGGCTCAGGTCGTGACTGGGTCAACCCGGATAGACGCTTTCAAATGGGCGATTTAAATGCCAGCAACACACCTAACTTTCACCAATTTTACAACCCAGCACAAGGTCGCCCGGGTTATGGCCTGAATATTCCTGGTTCTGTTGATGCATTTTTGGATAATTACGAAGCCAGTTTTGGCTCCAGACCGAACCTGACTCCAGCGGAGCTGGCGTTGATCGACCGGGCCGCTAATGCGCCTCAACGCGCTATTTTGCCAGGCCGAACCTTCCCGTTCACCTCAGGTTACGGCTTGATCGCCCCCGGCAATGGCTTTAATTTTGCTGATTTTGATGAGTTTACCCCAATCGATCTGGATGGCAATGGTATTCCCGATTGTCTG
>JAIUMG010000052.1 GCA_022565655.1 Alkalimonas sp. | reverse complement strand
CTGATGACTTGATCATGGCTGATGCCGCCGCCGATGACGATGCCGCTGAAGAAGCGGCTCAGGCCTTGGTTAGTGTGGACAAAGAGCTGGGTCGCACTACGGATCCGGTTCGGATGTACATGCGGGAAATGGGCACAGTAGAACTACTGACCCGTGATGGTGAAATTGAAATTGCCAAGCGTATTGAAGATGGCATTAATCAGGTGCAGACATCTGTCGCTGAGTACCCTGAAGCCATAACCTATTTACTTGATTTATGGGATAAATACGAAGCAGACCAAATGCGTTTGAGTGACATTGTCACTGCCTTTGTCGATCCGAATGAACTGGATGAAGCACCGGTCATTGCCACCAACATTGGCTCTGAAGTGCCTGAAAGTGCATCCGATGATGATAGCGATGACGATGATGATGACGACGACGATGCCGATGATGGTGATACCGGGCCAGATCCGGAAGTTGCTCGCGTTAAGTTTGGTGAGTTACAACAGCAATACGAAGTCACCCGCCATTCCATTGTCAACAATGGCCGTGAACACGCGACCACCAAAGAAGAAATTCTGAAGTTAAGTGAAGTATTCCGTTGTTTCCGCCTGGTGCCCAAGCAATTTGATCGCTTGGTCAAAAACATGCGTGAAATGATGGATCGGGTTCGGGTGCAAGAGCGGCTGATCATGAAGCACAGCGTTGAACACGCTAAAATGCCGAAAAAAGCTTTTGTCAAAGCCTTCACCGGCAATGAAACCTCTGCAGCCTGGATCGATGCCGAAGTCGCTGGTTCAAAGCCACATGCTGCAAAATTAGCGGAATTCCAGGATGATCTCTACCGCTGCATCGAGAAACTGAAAAAGGTTGAAGAAGAAACCGGCCTGAGTATTGCCAAAATCAAAGACATCAACCGTCGTATGTCGATTGGTGAAGCCAAAGCGCGTCGAGCCAAGAAAGAAATGGTCGAAGCCAACTTGCGCCTGGTAATTTCTATCGCGAAAAAATACACCAACCGTGGCTTGCAATTCCTGGATTTAATTCAGGAAGGTAACATCGGTTTGATGAAAGCAGTGGATAAATTCGAATATCGCCGTGGCTATAAGTTCTCTACTTATGCGACCTGGTGGATCCGACAAGCCATTACCCG
The DNA here is from genome assembly GCA_022565655.1 of Alkalimonas sp. Taxonomy (GTDB): domain Bacteria; phylum Pseudomonadota; class Gammaproteobacteria; order Enterobacterales; family Alteromonadaceae; genus Alkalimonas. Next base: position 12,477 of record JAIUMG010000052.1, on the reverse strand, counting down.
CTCCATCGCCGACCAGGCTCGCACCATTCGTATCCCGGTGCACATGATCGAGACCATCAACAAGCTGAACCGTATTTCACGGCAGATGTTGCAGGAGATGGGCCGCGAGCCAACCCCGGAAGAATTGTCCGAACGCATGTTGATGCCTGAAGACAAGATCCGTAAGGTGCTGAAGATCGCCAAAGAGCCGATTTCGATGGAAACCCCCATTGGCGATGATGAAGATTCGCATCTGGGCGATTTTATCGAAGATGTCGGCGGTGAATCACCGCTGGATTCTGCCACCATGGAAAGCCTGAAAAACGCCACCAACGAAGTATTGGCTGGCCTGACGGCACGTGAAGCCAAAGTGCTGCGGATGCGATTCGGTATTGATATGAATACCGACCACACACTGGAAGAAGTGGGCAAACAGTTTGACGTGACCCGTGAACGGATCCGGCAAATTGAAGCCAAGGCGCTGCGCAAGCTGCGTCACCCTTCCCGCTCCGAGGTACTGAAAAGCTTCCTCGACGAGTAATCAGCAAAGGCGCCTACCCGGCGCCTTTTTTTCAAACATGATTCACGTATTAAAATGTTGCGACGACTCGGACCGAGTCATCGACCAAGTCTAGTGGCACATAACCAATAATATTAGGATTTTTGGCAACCAAGGCCATGACTTCGGTTTCCGAGCTCACTTCTTTTGGCGGTGACCCCTTACCAGTAAATACTAACCTGGACCAGTATGCTTTCACCTGGCTTGACGAGCGTCCCAATACATTTTGATCAAACTGCGCTTTTGCGGGGTGAGAATCAACCAGATTAATGGGGATAAAGGTTTCGCCCGCAATGTCTCCAGCGCGTCCCATAAATACCCGGTTGATATCATCCTGACTGATAGTGATACCTTGTGATGGATGTACGATCACGGCAATATCAGCATAAGCAGCAGCTTGCAACACAACAAACAGAACCAAACATAGTGCTTTCATCATCATCTACTCCTGCTTTTTATCAGAACACCAAGTTGTAATTTGCGCTGAGCAAGGTTGTATACCCAACAAATTCGAACTGAGAACGATCTGAGAAACGATTAATCTGAACCTTAAAAGCACTCGATGAGGTCAGGTCATAACGTAAGGTAGCCGACACATCAATGAAGCGCTCATTTTCATACTCATCATCTTTGGCTTTTTCCCAAAAACGAGCGTAGTTAATAAAAGGTGTCCAGGCACCAATCCGACGTCCAACCCCAACACTCATGGCCGGTGCCGGTACTTTCAAACCATCTTCACGGCTTTCCCGGGTATTGGTATTAAACTCAGACAAAATCAGCCAATCACCGAAATCAGCATTCAACGCTAAACCAAATACCTGCTGTTTATCCGAAGGGCTAAGAAACTCTGTATCATCTGGCTTATCAGTAATAGAGTTATCTGACTGCAAGTACACCACTCGCGCTGTAAACCAGTCTCTGGTTACTTCAAGATCAGCACCGATGATATTTTTCCAACGAATATCTTGGGCAACCTCATCATAGATTCGTGCGAAACCAGACTTTTTAACGGTTTCTCTACCGGCAAAAAGGCTGCTCTGAATTTCCCAGCGCCCGGAGTAAGTAGCATAACGAACACTAGCACCGTTGTAATTGCTGGCCTCCCAACCGTAAAGTGCTTGTGTTGGACGAGCCCAAATATACGCCAAGCCTACATCCTGAAAATCAGAGTAGTAATACAGAGGGATCCGCTTTCGCCCCACTTGCAAGGTCAGCTCATCAGTCAGATCATAGCTTAAATACAGCCACTCCAGATTAAGGCTGGAGTCTACGCCACGGGCGACCCCCTGAGCCGTCAGCGACAGTCCAGGACGAAAGCGAGCCGTCGCCTGTAAACCTAAGCGACTATCCTGCTTCCAACCAATTTCACCACGTTCATAGAACCCTGCCGTATTGAAATCAGAAACAAAGCAAGGACAATCAAACCCTTCATAGTCATAACCAGGCCCCTTGCTATCAATGATGGTGCCAGCACCTATGGTTAGAAAGCCACTGTACTGCATATCAACTGCGGCGACCGGCATGGCGAGTATTAAAGCAGGAAATAAAAAACACTTACGATGCGACATGGCAAAGCCCTTTATTTAGACTGTATTAAATTAGAGTCTAGTCATGCTTTTTCATCTCAGCCACATCAATAAGCGTATAATTGTTAATGTTTCTTTTCCGGGTAAAGCACAACCCCAGCATCAAGTGAACAAAAAACCATCGCTTAACTGCTTTTGGCAGCGAAAGCCGGATGACAACGCCAGCAAAAGTTTCTATACTGCAAGCCGCTTTGTGCTTGGATGTGTATACACATAGTACAACAGTTTCTATTAGCGTGGCCCCTTAGCTCAGTTGGTTAGAGCACACGACTCATAATCGTTAGGTCCCCAGTTCGAGTCTGGGAGGGGCCACCATTTATCGTATCTCCACTAGCATCACCTGTCGCCTCTCTACAGTGTCGTCAACCAACTACCAAACTCATGGCTATCAAGCGATTATTTCTTTATGATGAGTTGCGTTGCCGCGCTGCACGAGCATCGAACACAGTGAACCGCTAGGAAACCTCATGAAAATTATCGCCAAAAGCCTGGCCAAAGGCCTTGCCATTATTCTGCCCATCGTTATTACCATAGAGCTGATTCGTTGGTTGCTGATCACGGTTGAGTCCTGGCTGGCACCAGTGCTGGAGTTGGTTCTGCCTGCCAAGTGGTATTGGCCGGGCATGGCGATCGCGGCTTTTTTCCTGCTGTGTGTTGTCATTGGATTCAGTGCCCGCTGGCGAAGCTTTGACTGGTTGTGGCAGCTGCCAGGCCGGTTGCTGTTAAAGCTGCCGGGCACCAAACAAATTTACGGCATGCTGCAAGATTTAATCGATGTGATGTCCGGTAAAAGCTTTTCCGATGGCTCTGTGGTGATGGTGAAACTGCCAGGCACGGAAATTGAGTTGATTGGTATTGTCACCAAAAAAGGCGGCATTGAAGGCGACCGCATGTCGTCTTTGATGGGTGAAGCACAGCTGGCGGTGTTTATCCCGATGGCCTACAACGTGGGCGGCTATACGATCATCGTGCCGCAAAGCTGCACCAAAAACATCGATATGAAACCTGCAGAAGCCTTGCAGCTGGTGCTGAGCGGTGGTTTAGGCAGCTCTACCCCAAAAGAGAAAGGCTAGCTTTTTAGTACTCCTTTGCGTGTTATAAATCAATAAACCGCTGCCGAATGGCACCACTGACAGCAGTCAATGGCACCATGATGCTGAGCTCATAAGCTTGACCAAAGTCGTTATCCAGCGCCGCATCGTCAAACCAGATGGCATTGCCTACTCCCAGGTAGGACTGCAAAATAGGCGGCAAACGGCAACCCAGCGATTTCAGGTACTGTTGCAGGTGCTTGATTCGTACAGCTGACGTTTCGTCAATAAGCGATGCGGTCTCCAGCTGCCGTCTGGGCTCAAAACTTAACCCTGCTTTTGCCAGCATCATGGGTTCAGGGGGCAGATAAAGCTGCTGGCAGAACTGCACCATACAGTCGATACCGGCTTGCCCCAGGCCCTGATACAACGAGACATTGCCGAAAAAATAGCGCAGCTGCGGATACAGGCGGGCTAAAGCTCCAAGCCCGGCCCAGAGCGCAAAAAAACCCAATGCTCGGCCTTTTGCCTGCTGGTTCACTACGGAGCGCCCAAGCTCGATGCCGTAAGGCAACACCTGCTGCTGAAAAGCCTGGCTGTAATCAAACAGTTGGCTGGTTCGTAAAATCGATACACCGTGTTGTGCAGCCAGCCAGCCGAGTTGATAACGATACAAAGCCACCAACTCGCGGCGCTGAGGATCCCATACAATCAATTGATGGTAGGCTGCATCGCCATAATCCAGCGCATCCAGGTCGCGCTCCAGGTTGCGCCCGGCCCCAGCATCGCGAAACACTTGCTCACGTATGCGGCCAATCTCCAGCAAGGTGGATGGGATCTGGCTGGCCTGGGCACGAAAAACTTGCAAGCCACGCACTTCGGCGATGGGCGTTAAGGCGGCTAGCTCTTGCTGAATGCAATCAGTTGGCTCAGCGGCTGCAACTGGGTTTAACGGTCGCATTGGGTTCCTCCTGATACACTCGGGGTAATTGGTAGCATCGGCGTTTTAACCAGCTGATACGTTGCCGATCCGTATCGGCTAACGCCGTTAACTCCAACGGGTGCATGGGTACATCAACATAAAGCCTGGGCTGTTTCATCGCCGGTTTCAGCATTTCTCGCACCAACAGCAGCATCTCCAGGTTGGTACTGATCCCCAACCAACGTCGTAATCGTGCCAGCAGGTAAAACCCCCATGAATTTCGGCTTTGCAGGTGCAAAACCGTCATGCTGCGTTGCTCGCGGCGCGCCAGAGTCACAGCTAATTTCGCCCAAGGTCCATCATCCAGCCCCAGCTTTGGCTCTGCTCTTGCCGTTCGCCCCGCCGGGAAAATCAGCAAAGGTGCATCACTGGCAAAGGCAGCTTGCACCCGTGGTAAGGATGCCCGAACATTACCAAACACCGATACCGGCACAATGCAATCTGCCAACTGCTGCACTTCCGACAGCACCTCGTTGGCAATGACTTTTAGATCTGGATAGCGCTTTTTCAATATACTGATCAGCACTAAGCCATCAATGCCACCGGTGGGATGATTGCAGACAAAAACGGGCCGGGTGGCTGATGCTGGCCAGCGACAGGCGACGACATGAGGCTGCAAGCCGAGCCGTTGCAAAGCGATGTCGCAAAAGCGTTCAGCCGGTTGTTGATTCAACCATTGCAGCCCCTGATTTAACGGTTTTTCTGCCAATAACCAGCGCAGCAACGACCACTGCCACCCTGTTAAGCGCCGGCTAACTGCCGGGCTAAAGCGCTGCATTAAATCGCGCACATCCAGCCGAGTAGCAAAACCATCAGCACCTTGCTCAGGTGTTGAAACCAGTGGCAAGGTCAAACGGCGATCTGTAGTGGCTTGGTGCCTTGCCGGGTGCCCACCCCAATACGTCATCTCGATATGGTTGCTCTGCCAGTTGACCATCGTGATGCTGACGGTCTGTACTTTTTCTCGCTGCATGGCGATGCCAAAAAAGCGATGCAAAGGCTTTGCCTGCCGATGCAGAGCCAGATGCGTGGATGCATCAATCGGGGCCGACATCAACCGCTGGATCCGGCGTTCGCGCAGCCTTGGGATCAAACGGGGCATCGCACTAGAGCTAGAGACCGGTGAGCGAACCGCCAGGCTTTGTTGCAAGTGGTTGCCATTCCAGTGCCACAACAAAGGTTCTTGCTGCTGATAGAAAATCAACAGTTTAAAGGGGGCATAGCGCTGCATAAGCTCGGGTTGCAACCATGAATCCAGTTCCAACCAACTACGACAGTGGGCTAATTGTCTTACCAAAAGCCCACGACTTTGTCGTTCATCTTCTGCAGGTTGGAAACTGGACGTATAATCATTCAGTAAGCACACCACAAAACCATCTTCATTCGCGGCCAACCAACTGCCGCCACCTGCTGGGTCCAGTGGCATCATGGCCTGCACACCATCTTGCTGGTACAACTCAGGAGGCTGAGCCGCAGCGCGTGCTCTTTGTTCATCACGATTAAAAACCAGCTTGAGCTGACGGTCGTGATACTGCCAGCTCAGGGTGCACATTGTTGCAAATACTCCAACGTAGAACTGTGCAGGCCAAGGTGCGGCTGCATGGGGTAATCGAGCTGCAGCAAAATTCCATTGATCAACGCTAAGTGGTGCACGGTATGACTGCAGACAAAGTCTAATTCGCGTTGCAGGCTGGTGTAGGTAGCACCGCCATCAAACTGATATTGCAGCTGCCTATCAAGCTCAGATAGCTCAAGGCAGTGTAGCCAGGTTTCTAAGCGGTCAATCCACTGCAAGGCAATAGAGGGCTCTGTCTGAGCCCCCAGATCCCGTAACCGTAAGCGATAATCCAGTTGTTTGCTTTCAGAGGCCAGCCACAATTGTTGATAATGATCGAGCACATGCCGGCTGTGCTTGCCGATAGAGGGCTCACCAGGCCAGGCTAAACAGTGTTGATAATGCTCCAGACTCACTAGTTGCAAAATACTGCGCAAATAACCAAGTTGCTGTAGGTTTTGAGCAATCACATTCATGTTTCTGAATCCTTTAACGTCGATAATCGTTGTTTTACTCGCTGCGAAGCACCGCTGTAACTGGCAACACAATAGGGCACTAAATAATTGAGGCCTGCCATTCCCCAGCGCCAGCATGCCTCACCAAACAGAGCATCGAACTGGTTGATGAGGTTCAGGATACTGCTAACCACGATAGCAACATAAAGCGCAGTTTTCATGACATCAGCATGAAAGAACTGCCTTAGTAACAAGCTCATACGCCAGGCAGCTTCATGAGTTGTTGCAGAGGAATATGGGCAATGGACTGCTCAATTAACTTTTTAATCAATAGGTTGTCGGCTTTAGGTTGCATCTCGGCTGCATTGCCTTTTTTACCTGTAGGCTTCACCGTCACCTTATCATGCTCAGTGCATAATTCCATTTCACTATGACAGACTCGGCAGTGCAGATGATCCCCTATTTGGTCATCACTGTGTTGCACCACCGTCGGTCCGCAATGTGGACAAGTGTGCAAGGGAATACCTTCATCACTATGTCCGATAATGTTGTCCACCTTTCCTTGCTCAACTAAAGTCAGGAATAGCTCACCCCAGAATTGATTGAATTGACTGCCCATTTCCTGACGGAAAATCGATACCACTTTGTCTAAAGGCATCGGTTTGCGGTAGGGCCGCTGGCTGGTCATGGCATCAAATGCATCACAAATACCAACAATCGCCGCATCAACCGGGATCATACTGGTCGCCAGCCCATGCGGATAACCGTTTCCATCGGGTCGTTCATGATGCAGCTCAACTGCTGCAGCCACCAAATGGCCCAGTGGATGCCCGGCCAACATCCGCCCCCCGGCTTGCGGGTGTGTTTGAATCACCCGGTATTCGCTATCCGATAGCTTGCCGGTTTTATTCAAGACCGCATCAGGAATGGCCACCTTGCCTAAGTCATGTAAGAAGCCACCTAAGGTGATGCGGGCGACATCGCCCTCCGGTAATTTACCGGCTCGGGCCAAAACATTGGCATAACGCGACACTCGCCACAGATGGCCGCCGGTATAGGGATCTTTGGCTTCCACAAACCACGCCATCACCATCAAGCTGGACAGCAGATCTTTGCTGAGTTGTTCAGCATTCGTTGTACCGTGCTGACTCGGTTGAAACTGCTGAAACCACTTAAGCATGACTGTGCTCCTAAATTTTTGGATGATTACAATGCATGTTGCTTGAGTAACTGGGCAAATTGTCGCCGACTATCAGGGTTATTCAGGTCATCTTTCGAAAAATACAAAGCGGTATCTGGCTGGCCTGGGCGGCCACTCCCTAGCGTCGAAGTCGCTGACACCACCGATGCGGCAGGATGATGTTGTTCCAACAGTTGCAGAATATTTTTCTGCACCCGATCCAATGGCAATAAACTGGCAAAAACCAAAGGCAAGCGCGCATTTTTCTGCCGAATCGCAGTAACCACCTCTTCGGCTGTGTGGGCGAGTGGCGACGATAACGCCAATGAAATTACGGCCGCTTTTGCTTGCGACAACTGCTCGTTTAAAGCATCCAACTGAGTGAGCTTACTGAACGAATGGCCTTGATCCTGCAGAAAAGGCGCCATCTCACTGACAATAAATGGATGGGGCCGGGCAAGTAAAATATGTGACATCGTATATCCTTATTTAGGGTTGCAAAGCCTAAGAAACAACTTAGACTGGTATGCTTAAATACCTTAGCCACTTAACCCAATGGCAACAATGACCAAAACACCTGCTCAATCGACTGAAACAACCTCTGCCTTAGATCAACTGTTGGCTCAGCTGGCTTTCGGCTCTGAATTGCATTTCGAGTCTGGCTTCTGTGATGATTGGAATTTACTCACCAGTAAATCCAGCAAGGCGGCCTTGCATGTTGTGACCCGTGGCACGGTTTGGATGGCAATCCCCGGCCGTTTGCATGAGCAGGTGCAGCTGCAGCCCGGCGATGCTATTTTTTTTAGCCACAGTTTCCGCCATTGGCTAAGTGATCAGCCGGTGTCAGAGCAAACCCGAGAGGTGGACTTCCCGACGTTTTGCGTGCCGGAACATATAGAGCGAGGCTTGGTTTGTTACGATATTCAGATCGAGTCACCGCTGACGGCGAATTTGTTTCACGTAATGCCAGACTATATTCACTTACCCGCAGAGCGGCAGTCCAGCCGCTTGCAGCCACTCATTCAAATCATTCAGCAGGAAGCCACAGAGCGCCAACCTGGTTATCAGGCTGCGATTAGCCGGCTCAGCGATGTGGTGGTGCTGCATTTGCTGCGGCAAGTTCTGAGTGATGATGGCGTCAACCATGGCTTACTGGCGGCGTTAAAAGACAGCACCTTACGTAAAGTAGTACTGGCGATTATGGATGACCCCGCTGCCGACTGGACGGTAGAGAGCATGGCGGCGATGGCATTTTTGTCCAAAAGTGCCTTTGCCGAGCGTTGCCACAAAGTCATGGACATGACAGCCAAAGCCCTGCTGGATGAAATTCGACTGCAACGCGCCCGCTATCTACTGATCCATTCTGAACTGAGTCTGGAGTTGATTGCCGAGCAGGTGGGATACCAATCCGCCACCGCCTTTATCCGTTTTTTCAAACAACGTGAACAACTCTCACCTGGCGAGTATCGCGCCAGCCAGGCATAGCCATTTCGGTGTTTTGGTTGACTCAGCCGATGCATTGGCTGATGTAGCTGCAGCCCCTTCCTCGTAGACTGTTTGAGAACATTCAATCAACGAGGTTTTTATGAAAATTACCACCACTGTATCTCTTGCAGTTATTGCTGTAGCCGCCGCCGCATTTTTCTTTTTGACACCAGCCAATGCATCCACCGAGCATTTAGATAAGCACAAACAACCCTTCAGTGAAGACGTATTTCGTCAAGCTCAAGCTGACAATAAACTGGTGCTCATCGATGTGTATGCCACCTGGTGCCCAACCTGCCGACGCCAGCAGAATGTGTTAAATGATTATTTTGCTCAGTACCCGGACAGTGATTTATTAGTGTTGGAAGTTGATTATGATCAGCAAAAAGACTGGGTCACCTACTTTAAAGCCCCGCGTCAATCGACCTTAGCGCTGTATCGTGGTGAAGAGCAGCTGTGGTTTAGTGTGGCTCAGACTCGCCAGAGAACGATCTTTGCCGAGCTGAAAAAACACGACCCGGCAGCTGAGTAACTGCCATGGAATTTACAGCCATTCCATTGGCCTTGATTGCCGGTGTGCTTAGCCTGCTATCGCCCTGTGTACTTCCTATGATCCCGGCGGTCACAGCATCTGCGATGCGGGCCTCAAAAACCGGTGTCTGGTTTTTGGCCGGTGGCTTAGCCCTCACCTTTGCGCTGGGTGGTTCATTGCTGACCTACCTGCTGCTAAGCGCTGGCTTATCGCCAGATATCATGCGCAGCGTAGCCGCGGTATTTATGCTGCTGATGGGGTTAGTGTTAGTGGTGGGCTGGTTAAATCAGCAATTCACCATGCTGTTATCTCGGCTCACCAGCCGGGTGCCTGCTGGCGGCCAGGTCACTGAGTCCTCAGATAGCCCGGCCTTTCAGTTTGTCATTGGTGGTTCGCTAGGGCTGGTGTGGCTGCCTTGTGTAGGCCCTACGCTCGGCGCTGCCATTGCACTGGCATCCACCGGCCAGAATATGCTGATGTCGTTTACCGTAATGCTGGCCTTTGGCTTAGGCACCGCCTTGCCCCTGGTGGGGATTGGTTACGCCGCCGGCACTAAACTCAATACACTGCGCACCTCGGGCAAAGTGGGTCGCCTGCTGCTTGGTTATGCATTATTGCTAATCGCACTGATGATCTTCACCGGCTTCGATAAAGTCATGGAGGCCTGGGCCATTGAGTACCTGCCCGACTGGGTCACGCTGATTTAAATCCTTCAAGCCGGCATAGCATCCTTTTTTGCCGGCTTTTTTCAACAACGCCACTACGCGCATTAAAACCTATTCATCCAGCTGCATTTCCTTGCTACACTGCAAACGCTTAAGCTGCGCAAGGATGTCGCTGATTAGAAACGAGGTTTCATTGCCGTTACTTATCCTTGCTCCGATACTGCTACTTGCCCTGGCCCGCTGGTTCTACCCTGAGCTGGCTTTGTTTCATACGCTGCCATTTCCCGTAACCGCCTATGTCGTGTTGGCGTTTGTGGCTGCGCTGGCATTGCTGATGCGCCAAACCGACTGGCTGTACTGGTTGGCCTTTCTGGCAGGCCACTACTGGGTCGTACAATCCGGTTTGCAGCAACCCTTGACGGAACCAGATGTTGCCGCTCTGTATTTCTTTCTGCCGTTGTTCTCAGTTACTTTTTTATGGGTGCTGGCGCTGCTGCCCAGGCCTCCCTTACTCACTAAAACTGGCGGACTGTTACTGGTGGTCACCTTGGTGGCACCGGCCTTGCTGCTGCCGCTTCCACTTGCTTCGTGGCTGGCATCATGGCCTGACTATCACCGGCTATTGCTGCCTGTTAGCCAGGACTCGCCGCTGATGTGGGGGCAATTGGGCTACATCAGCCTGATTGCTTCTTTATGGCTGGCTGTCATCAGTTATCGCCAGTTTAGTAGTCAGGCACTTGCCCAGTTTGCCATCTTGTTGGCCTTGCTGCTGTTTTACGTCGGTTTTATGCTGCCAGATATGTCCGGCTGGACCACCGTTGCAGCCAGTGCGACCTTGCTACTATCTCTGGCCATGCAAATGCTGCAGCTGGCCTATATTGATGAGCTGACCCAGTTACCGCAGCGCCGGGCTTTGATGGGGCATTTAAACCGGCTCGGTAAAAAAAGTGCCGTCACCATGCTGGATGTCGATCACTTTAAGAAGTTTAACGATACCTATGGCCATGATGTCGGCGATCAAGTGTTGCGTTTATTAGGTGCTATTCTGGCCAAGCAGCCCGGTATGACGGCCTATCGTTATGGCGGCGAAGAGTTTACCCTGGTATTTCATCATGCCAATCCTAAGCGCTTGCAGGAACAACTGGAAAAAGTGCGTCAGCAAGTGGCTGACTATCCCTTGGTGGTGCGCCAGGCCGAGCGACCTAAAGATACACAACAAGGCAAACAACAACGCGGCCAGACAGGGAAAACCAAAACCGTGCAAATCACCATTAGCTTAGGTTGCGCCATCCGCCAGAAAGGAGAAAAACCAGAGTTACTGCTAAAACGGGCCGATCAGGCGTTGTATGCCGCCAAAAAGGCGGGTAGGAACAAAGTCAAATTAGACAGTTAATCAACGATGCTTGTATTGCGTTGGACAGTAAGCCCGCGTGATATCTGGTGAACGCAGACGGGCATGCTTAGTCACCCTGCCAGTCACACGTTTGCGCCAGCAGCGAAAAGAAGCGGCTTTTAGTTCTCGTCGCATTAAGCGAATCACGGCAGACTCATCCAGGCCATATAACGCAGCAATGGCCTCAAATGGCGTTCTGTCCTCCCAAGCCATTTCGATAATCCGCGATACATCGCATTGATTTACGATCTGTTTTGTCATCGGCAAACACTCTCACTAAAAGTTGTTTATACACCGTAATCATTGAATTAGTTTTGCTATCTAATTCGGTTAGAGTATCGCAGCACGATTTTTTGTAACTTTACTGCCAACTCAGCGGGTTTAGCTGATAAAACTGACTTAATTGCTGGTATAGAGCAGGCTGTTGTTGCTGCAGCTGCCGAGGCTGTTCAAAAAACACTTCGGTTACAACGGCAAAAAACTCTGCCGGATTGGTGGCGGCATAAGGAACAATGAAGGTCGCTTCGCCACGATCAAGGCGCTGTTGCAATTGATTAAAAGCCCGCTGAAATACATCGCTCCAGTGCTTAAGGTCACCATCCGAGCCTAGAACCGGAGCACCATTGGCCGAGCCTGTTTGCTGATCCAGTTGATGGGCAAATTCATGCAGCACCACATTATGGCCATCGGTTGGGTGCGCGGCCCCTTGCCATGAATCCTGCCAGGACAAAATCACCTTGCCCTGCCCCCAGGATTCCCCTAACAAGACACCAGCCTGATCCGTCACCACCCCGGCGCCATCTGGCTGACGCTGTGGCACGATAAAAGCGGCCGGATACACCAGAATGGATTGCAGGCCAGGGTAGTAATCGGCGGGCCGATTGAGCAATAATAAACAAGCCTGCGCCGCAATGGTGACCCGGATTTCATCGGTGATGACGAGACCAGCACAGCCGATAAAGTTTTTTTCATGCAGAAAAACCTGGATATGCTTTTTCAGCTTCAACTGCAGATCGGCCGGTAAGGCCCAAAAAAATGGCAAGCGTCGTTTGACAATTTTACGCCAGGCATGCGG
>JAIUMG010000051.1 GCA_022565655.1 Alkalimonas sp. | reverse complement strand
GCAATATGTACGTGGCTGATCAGGATGGCTATATCCATTATTACGACATCGTCAATCCAGCCCAGGCGTTTCTGGTGGAGTCGGTGCGGGTAGTGGAGCCAGGCGAAACGATTTCGGCGATGGAGTTTTTAAATGGTGCCGTTTCCATCATTGTCGGTTCCAGCGATGGCTCGGTCAGCCAGTGGTTTTTAGTGCGGGATGATGACAATGCCTCGAGCTTAACCCACATTCGTGATTTTAAACAGCACCCGGCAGCGATTCGCAGCATTGCGGCGGAGTACAGCCGTAAAGGCTTTATGGTGCTGGATGATGCTGGTTATATCGGCATTCACCATGGTACCGCCGCTCGAAGCTTGTTGGTGCAGTCGCTAGGGAATGGCATTCAAGGTGATAAAGTTGCCGTGTCGCCCATTAATACCGCTTTTCTGGTGCAGGATGCCGGGGGTAAAACGCATTTCTTTGATAAAGACAATGCCCACCCTGATGTGTCATTTCGTTCGTTATGGAACGAAGTCTGGTACGAAGGACGGCAAAAGCCTGAGTATGTCTGGCAAGCTTCATCTGGCTCGAATGAATTTGAGCCGAAGATGTCGCTGGTGCCGTTAACCATAGGGACCCTGAAAGCGGCTTTCTTTGCCATGTTGTTTGCCATGCCTTTGGCCATTATGGGGGCGATTTATACCGCCTACTTTATGTCGCCAAAACTGCGCGGCGCGGTCAAGCCAACCATTGAAATTATGGAAGCCTTACCTACGGTTATTCTGGGCTTTCTGGCTGGCTTATGGCTGGCCCCATACATTGAAAACAACTTGCCGTCGGTGTTCTCTATCTTGGTACTGATGCCGATTGCCATGTTGTTGATGGCGTATCTATGGCGCTTTGTACCCAAGGTGATCCGTAACCGCATGCAAACCGGCTGGGAAGCCATCATCTTAATTCCGGTAATCTTGCTGGTCGGCTGGTTCTGCGTCAGCATCAGCCCGGCGATTGAGCTGGCTTTCTTTGACGGCAGCATGCGTCAGTGGTTTACCGAAACGGGCATTACCTATGATCAACGTAACGCTTTAGTGGTGGGTATAGCCATGGGATTTGCCGTCATTCCAACCATCTTCTCCATTGCAGAAGATGCGGTCTTTAATGTGCCGAAGCATTTAACGCAAGGCTCATTGGCCTTGGGGGCAACTCCCTGGCAAACCGTGATGGGCGTGGTCATCCCGACGGCTAGCCCAGGTATTTTCTCTGCCGTGATGGTCGGTTTTGGCCGGGCTGTAGGGGAAACCATGATTGTGTTGATGGCCACCGGCAACAGCCCGGTCGTCAATTTCAATATCTTTGAAGGTATGCGTACCTTGTCAGCCAATATCGCGGTGGAGCTACCAGAAACCGCGGTCGGCAGTACTCACTTCCGCGTGCTGTTTTTGGCTGCATTGGTGCTGTTTGTTCTAACCTTCGTCGCCAACACGGCGGCCGAAGTGATTCGACAGCGTTTACGTAAACGCTATAGCAACCTGTAATTGGAGTATTCACAAATGAGAAATTGGTTTCGAAGTGGAACCCCATGGATTTGGTTGAATGCTGGTGCTCTGGCGCTCAGTCTGGTCATGGTGGTCGGGTTGCTATCATTAATTGCTGTACGTGGTTTCAGCCACTTCTGGCCGGCTGATATTGTGCAGCTGACCGTGGTTGAAGATGGCCAGCAAAGTGTTGCTATGGGAGAGCTGGTACGCAGTCAAACGTTGGCATCCAGCGTCATCACCGATTCAGGTGTTGTGTTGGAAAGTGACGACCCTTTAATCACCAGGCATTTGCTGAAAGTCGGTAACCGGGATGTATATGGCCGTGACTTTCGTTGGTTCCTAGAGCCAAATGTGGTTAAACGTGAGTATCCGGCCAATGCCATCGGGCTGGAGCGTCGTGAATGGGGCAACTTTTATGGCATCCCTGTGCGTTTGTTGGAAGGGGATACCGAAATTGCCAGCGGAGATGCCGTGTTGGCCGAACTGCCAGCTCGCATCAAACGAGTCAATCAATTGTATGCCGACATTCGCAGCATTGAACGCGGTGAGATTGGTGATATCAACCATCGTTTGCAACGCATTCGCCTCAATGAGCGTCGTCTGGAGTTAAACGAGAATACTACGGATGCTGAGATGCAGCGGTTTCAGCAACAAGCCGAGATTGAGCGCGAAACACTGGAGCAAGAGTTCTTAGTGCTGCGGGGTGAGCTGGACCAGCTGTATGCCTCCGCTAAGCGTGACCAACTGGTGATGAAAACGGCTGATGGTCAGGAAGTTACCATCAATATGGGCGATGTGGTTCATGCCTGGGCACCTAATGCGATGAATGTATTTCAAAAGCTGGGACACTACTTCCCGGAGCTATGGAACTTCTTAACCGGTGAGCCACGCGAAGCCAATACCGAAGGGGGTATTTTCCCGGCCATTTTTGGTACTGTGACCATGGTGTTATTGATGTCTATTATTGTGACGCCATTTGGAGTGCTTGCGGCTATTTATCTGCGTGAATACGCCAAGCAAGGGCCCTTGCTGAAAATTATCCGGGTATCGGTGTACAATCTGGCCGGGGTGCCTTCCATTGTGTTTGGGGTGTTTGGTTTAGGCTTCTTTGTCTACACCATGGGCGGAAGCATTGACCAAATCTTCTATCCAGAATCCTTGCCGGCGCCGACCTTTGGTTCACCTGGTTTGTTCTGGGCCTCGCTGACGCTAGCCTTACTGACGTTGCCAGTGGTGATTGTATCCACTGAAGAAGGTTTAGCCCGGATCCCGAGTACCATTCGCCAGGGTAGTCTGGCGCTTGGGGCCACCAAGTCGGAAACCTTATGGAAAGTGGTCGTGCCATTGGCGGCTCCGGCCATGATGACGGGGCTGATTTTGGCCATCGCCCGGGCTGCCGGTGAAGTGGCACCCTTGATGCTGGTTGGGGTGGTAAAATTAGCGCCAAGTTTACCGATTGACGGCAACTTCCCGTTCATTCACCTTGACCGGCAAATCATGCACCTTGGTTTCCATATTTATGATGTGGGTTTCCAAAGCCCGAACGTCGAAGCGGCACGTCCGTTGGTGTATGCCACCGCCTTAACCCTGGTAGGTCTGATTATTATTTTGAATATGACTGCCATCAGTATTCGTAACAGGCTGCGTGAAAAGTACCGCAGTGATTCGGATTAATAAGGAGTTGACCGCATGCAATCGAACACTGAATTTAAACGCACACCGTCTGCAGAGAACCGAACTATGAACCATGATGATGCAATGAAAACTGAGCCAGAATTAAACATGGCGGATGAAAAGATTAAACTGACCGTTGATGATCTGAACCTGTATTACGGTGACACCAAAGCATTAAACGGCATTCAGCTGGCGATCCCTGAAAAGCGGGTCACTGCGTTTATCGGGCCATCAGGCTGCGGTAAATCCACCTTGTTGCGCTGCTTTAACCGGATGAATGACTTGGTGGATAGTTGCCGTATTCAGGGGCAAATTAAGATGGATGGTCAAAATATTTATGACCCATCAGTCGATGTTGCTGAGCTGCGTCGGCAGATTGGTATGGTGTTTCAAAAGCCAAACCCATTTCCGAAAACCATCTATGAAAATGTTGCCTATGGTTTGCGCTTACAAGGCGTGAATGACAAACGGGTGCTGGATGAAGTGGTGGAAACCTCGCTGAAAGGGGCCGCTTTGTGGAACGAGGTGAAAGATCGTCTGCATGACAATGCCTTTGGCTTATCCGGTGGTCAGCAACAACGTCTGGTTATTGCTCGCGCCATTGCCATCGAGCCTGAAGTCTTGCTGCTGGATGAGCCTGCCTCGGCACTGGATCCTATCTCTACGCTGAAAATCGAAGAGCTGATTTATGAGCTGAAGAGCAAATACACCATTGTGATTGTGACACACAATATGCAGCAAGCGGCTCGGGTGTCGGATTACACCGCCTTTATGTACATGGGCGATCTGATTGAACACGATGTGACCAATAAGATGTTCACCAACCCGTCGCAAAAACAAACGGAAGATTACATCACCGGGCGTTTTGGTTAAGCGCTTGATGATCTCAATCAACAACATTTAAGGAGTCGGTGATGGACAAAATGAATTTATCGAAACATATTTCCAGTCAGTTTAATGAGGAAATGGAGCGGGTACGCAATCATGTCATGGCGATGGGTGGCCTGCTTGAACAGCAGTTACAAGACGCATTGAATGCGATTAATACCAATGATGCTGAGTTAGCGCAGCAAGTGATTGATACGGATATCAAACTCAACAATTGGGAAATCAAAATTGATGAAGAGTGCAACCGCATTATTGCCAAACGCCAACCTGCGGCTAGCGATTTGCGCTTGCTGATGGCTGTGCTGAAAACCATTAACGATTTGGAGCGGATGGGGGATGAGGTGCGCCGTATCGCGAAAGTGGCGCTGGAATCCTTTAATGCCCACCAGCAGGATTTGCTGGTGAATCTGGAAAACATGGGGCGGCATGTCGGAACCATGTTGCATGACGTACTGGACGCTTTTGCCCGTATGGATCTGGAAGCAGCCTATGTAGTCTATCGGGAAGATAAAAAAGTCGATCGCGAATATGAAGCCATCACCCGTCAGCTGATGACTTACATGATGGAAGACCCTCGCTCTATTCCGAAAATTATGAATGTGCTTTGGTCGGTTCGATCTTTAGAGCGGATTGGCGACCGCTGTAAAAATATTTCTGAGTACATTGCGTTTTTTGTCAAAGGCCGCGTGGTGGCGGATAGCAGCGAGATGGAACAGCCTGAACAAGAAGGTTGAGATGCTCGGAAACGGCAACTAAATCTTTGCTTTAAAACCCGGCACTGGATAGTGCCGGGTTTTTTGTGTTTAATGCCGATATATTTCATTTTTATTGCAATGGCATCGCGGGTATAATGCCGGCTTCAATGCAACGATGCATAAATCATGACCGCACAAGATAGGTTATTTGCAATCTGGCTGATGAAACATCAACAGATTTAGACGGATGACCTGCGGACACAAGGTTCAGGGCAAATAGCATGACATATACATTATTTGATTTTCTTCAGCTGGTAGGCTCGCTGGGTATTTTTATCTTCGGCATGAAAATATTCAGCGAAGGGTTGCAGAAAATTGCAGGCCACCGGTTAAAAGGCATTTTAAGTGGCATGACCCGTAATCGAGTCACTGGCGTGGTCACCGGTTTTGCCACCACAGCCATTACTCAATCCTCCACCACGACAACGGTCATGGCAGTGAGTTTCGTCAATGCGGGGTTGTTGACCTTTGTGCAATCCACCGGGGTGATTATGGGAGCCAATATTGGTACCACCATCACGGCCTGGATGGTGGCTTTATTTGGCTTTAAGTTCCAAATTACCCCGATCGCAGTTGCTGTGATCGGGGTATTTTTTGCCTTTTTATTCTCCAAAAATAACCGATTGCGCAATATTGCTGAAGCCATGGTTGGTTTTGGTATCTTATTCATCGGCTTAGAGTTTATTAAAGGTGCAGTGCCGGATATCCGGGCTAACCCGGAAATGTTCGCCTTTTTGGATGCTTTTACTAGTTATGGTTATTTATCATTACTACTCTTTGTTTTCGTCGGCGCCATTTTGACCTTGCTGACCCAATCGTCATCGGCAGCTACGGCGATTACGCTGGTGATGCTGTTTGAAGGCTGGATCTCTTTCCCGATTGCAGCAGCGATGATCCTGGGCGAAAACATTGGTACCACAGTGACCGCGAATATTGCCGCCCTGGTGGGGAATGTGCACGCCAAGCGAGCGGCCCGCTTCCACTTTTTCTTTAATATTATCGGGGTGATCTGGATGTTGCTGATCATCTTCCCGATGCTGAATTTAATGGACACTGTGGTGCAGTCTTTTACCAGTAATCCGGTTTCGGTGATGGGAGACACGCAAGAAGCACGCTCCAATGCCACCTTAGCGTTATCACTTTTCCATACCACTTTTAATGTGCTAAACGTGGTGCTGTTGTTTGCCTTTGTGCCTTATATTATTCGTTTTGTTGAGTACATCCAGCCGGATCGGGGCGATGACGATGAATTTCACCTGCAATACATCAGTACCGGCGTAATGGCTTCTCCAGGCTTGTCGGTTGCGCAGGCGCAAAAAGAAATCCAGCAGTTTGCCAGTGTAGTGGAAAAAATGCATGGGTCGGTGCATGAGTTGTTGTTTGATCCCAGCGTGAACCGGGAAAAGTTACTGGAAAAAATTCATAAATACGAGCAGGCCACCGACCAACTGGAAGTGGAAATTTCCGATTATCTGGTGCGGATCAGTGAAAACACCAACCTGGAACACTGGATGACTGAGCGGATCCGCTTTATGCAAACCATGATCAACGACATGGAACGCATTGCCGATATTTATTACCAGATCTCCAAGTTGACCGAGCGGATGAGTGAAACCAAATCCAGCTGGCCGGAAGTGGCGAACCATGAAATGGTTGAGATGATGCAAACGCTGGGTCATGCCATTGATGCGATGAAACTGAATGTATCAAAGGAGCCTTCCCAGGTCATTTTGAAAGACTCCATCGCGCTGGAAAATGCGGTAGACAAACTGCGCGACAAGTTCCGTGAGACCCACTACGAGCGTTTAGAGAAGGGGGACTATACTCCGAGAGCTGGTGTGATTTTTATTGATATTTTAAACCGGTTAGAGCGGATAGGTGATCATGTGCTGAATGTGAACGAATCCGCATCTGGCCGCCGCTTAAAAGCCATGCGGATCGATGGGCTGAAAACCAGTAACTGAGATCGATAGTTCTAGGGCAGGCCCTAATAAAAACGCCGCTGATATCAGCGGCGTTTTTGATCCAGGGTAAAGAGGTTACTGATAGCTGACTTCCAGCTTCAGGTTTCTGACGGCACGGAATGCATGCAAGCCAATATGCCAGGTTCCTGCAGCCGGCGCGGTAAAGCTACAGACTTCATTGTTGCCATTAAGGCCCGGCTTGCAGTCATACTGGGTTGCGGTAGGCACAGCGCCATGGCGCACATGCAAATCGGCATCACCGCGGCCACCTGAGATTTCAACCACCAGACTGCTGGCACCTTCCGGCACCTCAACACTGTAGTAATCCCAGTTGCGGCGGGCAATGCTGATATCATTGATCACATAACCACCGGCATCTGGCTCGTCGGGTACCTCAGCTTCAGTGAAGCTTCCTACCAGGCTGACACCACTGAATGCGAGGTAACCATTGATCATCACGTGATAGGTGCCTTCCATTGGTGTTTCAAAGGTGCAGCTTTCTTCATTGCCAAAATTGTAGGGGCGACAATCCCAATCACTCAGGCTTGGCTCAGAGCCAAATTTGACATACAAGTCAGCATCTCCGGTACCGCCAGACATGACAAAGGATAAGTCACTGGCGTCAGCCGGTACATCCAGTGTAAAGAACAGTTGCTCATCGGTGGCACCAGATAAATCGGTCACCGGCACACCATTCTCTAAAACAATGGTGCCTGGCGGTGTTGGATCTGGATCCGGATCAATGGGGTCGCCGGAGCCTTCACAACCATGAGCTGCCAAATAATCAAATGCATCTTTGGCTTGTACTAGGCCCCAACCGTAAGATGTATCGCGACCCGGAGCTCCAAGATCTTCGGCGGAAGCCGCCAATGCAGAGCGTATTTCATCATTACTGCAATCCGGGAAGTGGCTCCAGACCAATGCGGCAACACCGGCCACATGGGGTGATGCCATGGAGGTGCCACTCATCAGGCCATAATTGCTGGCTCCTGAAGTCAGCTCTGCCACATCGCCCAGTTGCTGCATCAATACTTCACCCTCTTCCAGTGATAAGCTGACAGCTGGAATGGTGGTGGTTGGGTTGTCACCAATGGTGCCACTGAAATTTCCTGGCTCATTATTGTAAATTAAAGCGGCCAAACCGCCGCCATCTTCACAGGACTCGACTTTTTGCGAAAAGGCGACTTCGCCCCGCTGGATCAAACAGACCTTACCTGCCATATCGTCGCAGGTTGAGATCCCAAGGCCACAACTGGCAATTTCTGCTGAGACCGAGCCTGAGCCCGCTCCTGATATCGGGTTTGGATGAAAGGCAATGCCATCGACCGACAGTAAAGATTCGACTCCGGTCCCTTCTGGATAGGTCGAACGAACATCGACACCTGGCGCAGCCAGTTCAACCTGAGCGTTACGCTGCGAAAAGCTGGCCAGGGCCTTGTTCTCATCCACTGCCGCAACGGAAATGACCGAGTCATACGAGGCAGGGTAGGACAAGGCAGTATTGCCGCCATTGCCTGCCGCCGCTACCAGTAAGACGCCGTCGTCGTAAATGCTTTGCAGAGCATTGCGCTCAGCCACACTGGAGCCAGCACCGCCTAAGCTCATATTGACCACGCTGGAACCGTTATCGGCACAGACGTTGATGGCATTCACCAGCGAGGATGAGTAACCCCAGCCGGCGGCATTAAAAACTTTCACAATGTGCAGTTTCACTTCACCATTTGGCAGCACCCCGACAATACCGACATCGTTATTCAATGCAGCTATGGTGCCGGCCACATGGGTTCCATGCGGGCCTCCGGCTTCAAACCAATTGCCTGTGCCTGGATCATTGGTGCCGGTGATATTGGCATCAAGGAAGTCTTCATGGGGTAGGTCAAGGCCAGAATCGATCACACAAACCGTTTGGTTACTGGCAAACTGATCGGAGAGCTGGTCGGCCTGCACCATGGTGTATCCATAAGGGATTTGCTGCGCCATCGGGCGGCGAACTAAGTCAGGCTCAATCAACTCAATGCTGGGGTCCGACTGAAGTCTTTTGTAGACCGCATCGGGTAACTCGGCAGCCACCGCACGTTGTGGCCCAAGGATTAACTTGGTGGTTGCGCCCATGCGCTCGAGTGCCTTTGCCGACATCTGCAAGGCAGCTTGCTCGTGCGATTGTCCGGGACGAAGTGAGACTCTGGCTTGAGCTAATTGCTCCGCCTTGTAATGAATAATATAACGATTGGAACTAGGCTCAGCAGACTCTGTAGAGTAAGCCAGCATCGGGGTAGCCAGAGCAGCAGATACGGCCATGGCTAGCAGGCTATTTTTTGCGATAGCCGATGTAAAGTATGGTTTGGACATGAAGTCACCCTCCCGAGGTGATTATTATCATTATGATCTACTATCCAATTGGTATGGTAGTTGAAGTTATGCAGGCAATTAACCTAACATTGCACCGCACAAGTAACCTATAACACAAAAGATTTATATTCAAATATAAATTTACAAATATTATCACGTGTTATGGTTTGATTCAGATCCAAGAGCAGGTAAGTGTGATGAGTCGGCTGTCTTTTTTTGACTTTTATGTCTGTTATGGTGTTAAATGTTAATTTTAGGTCTTGCTTTAAAAGCTGCGATGATGCAGTAATACTTGGTATACTCGGCATACATGATAGAGCTTGATAGATGAAACGGTGACTGCGATGAAACGATTACCGAGTATTAAGCAACTTCAATATGTTTTGGCGTTGCATGAGCACCAGCATTTTGGCCGGGCAGCAGAAGCTTGCTATATCAGCCAGTCGACTCTGAGTGCAGCTATCGCCAATATGGAAGATATTCTGAATGCCCAGTTGCTGGAGCGCGATCACAAAACCTTTATTTTTACCCCATTGGGTGAAGATGTGGTGCGTCAGGCGCGCTTCATTATCGAGCAGTGTGAAGAGCTGAGTGTGTTTGCTCAGAGCCAGGGGCGCCCGATGGCGGGACCATTCCGCTTAGGCTGTATTCCAACCATTGCTCCTTTTGTATTAAGTGAGATTATGGCGGCCAGTCGGCAGCAGTTTCCTGAGTTGCAGTTGTTGCTACGAGAAGATACGTCGGATAACTCGCTGCATGCCCTGGCGGAAGGGCGGCTTGATATGGTGCTTTTGGCGCTGCCTTATGAAACTGGAGCTTTTCATACTGAGGTGCTGGCCCAGGATCCTTTCCAGCTGGTATTGCACCGGGACTGGAGCAACCAAGGGTTTGAGCAGGATATGGCCAGCTGGCCGGATGAAAGTATCTTTTTGCTGGAACGCGAGCATTGTCTGACCGGCCATGCGGTCAAAGCCTGTGAGCTGGAAGATAATCGCAAAGTAAATCCTTTTTTTGCCACCAGCCTGCATACGCTGACCCAAATGGTCAACAATAAACTGGGCGTGACTTTTCTGCCACAGATGGCCATTAATGCAGGATTACTTAATGGCACTGAGCTGATTTGTCAGCCGCCGGCAGCTGAGCAAGCCAGTCGGGATATTGGTGTGGCCTGGCGACCAACCTCCAGCAAATTGCATAGTTATCGCTTACTGGCCGACTTGATCCGTCAGGTGCTGCAGAAAAAGTGTCAATAACCGCGACCTGATTGCTATTGATAGCGCGAAAGCTCAGGCAGGTGCATCTCTTCATATTGCTGATACAATGCCTGTAACTGCTCTGTGTGGTAATAATGCAGGAACTGCTGATCCCACCATGCTTTCAGCTCCTGGCCCCGCTGGTTGTTGGCAAAGCCGATATAGATCTGCTCACCGCCAAGCAGCACAATGCTGATGCCATCCAATAGCTTGATATCTGCTTTGGCGTGCAACTCGGCTTTTTCCACTAAAAATGCATCCACTCGCCCACTTCGCAGCAGATTGAGGCCGGTCGCTATACTGTCCACTTCGTAGCTTTGGGCTGAAATACCCAGCACCATATCGTAATTGTATCCGCGTTGGGTGGCGATCAGCTGATCCGTCAGGTCGTGCGGTTGCTGGATCTGTAGCCGCTCTGGTTGAAACAGCACCGCAACCTGATCGATGTCAAATGGCAGGGCAGAATACAGCAAACCTACACTATCTTTCAGGCCGATACCTAGCACCATATCTGCTTGCTGATGTTCCACCATCTGCACCGAGCGATTAAAACTGGTATAACTGACTTTAAATTGAGTTTCGCCAGGAAACAGCAGCGTGATCAAATGAAAGTAGGCACCTTGCTCGTCGGGCTCGGTAAAGCCTGGCCATAAACCGGTAGCGATATGGACTGAGCTTAAGGAGAGGCTGGCCGAGTTGTCATCTTGTGCAGCCTGAAGCGGAAGCAAACACTGGCTTAGCAGCCAAAGCAGCAACCCACAGCGTAAAAGCACAGCGACCAATGACATTGCTCCTCCCCGGTGCTTACAATCAAAACACCTTAGTAAGTCTAGCTGCTTTTTAATTAAGCAGAACCATTTTTGCGGAAATATCTTGTTCTGCCCGCGTGCAGTTATTAGACTAGCCGCCTTGTGTTGGAGGGGTTATGCAGGTTGCAGATTTTCATTTTGAGTTACCGGACGAGCTGATTGCCCGGTATCCACAGGCAGAGCGTTCTGCCAGTCGTCTATTGTGTATGGATCGCCAAACTGGCGCCTTGTCGCACCGGATTTTTCGGGATATCGCCGAGCTGATCCAGCCGGGGGATCTGCTGGTTTTCAACAACACCAAGGTGATTCCGGCTCGGCTATACGGCCAGAAATCCACGGGCGGTAAGGTTGAAGTGTTGGTGGAGAGGTTACTGGATGAACGGCGCTTTTTAGCGCATGTTCGTGCCAGTAAGGCCCCTAAAGCTGGTAATGTACTGATTTTAGAGCAAGAAGCTGAAGTGGTGATGCTGGCCCGGCAGGGGGAACTGTTTGAGCTGGAGCTGCAAGGCGAAGAAAGTGTACTAACGATGCTGGAACGATTGGGACACATGCCGTTACCTCCCTATATTGACCGGCCTGACAGCGAGCAAGATAAAGCCCGTTATCAGACTGTGTACCACCAGAAGCCCGGCGCGGTGGCAGCGCCCACGGCTGGTTTGCATTTTGATGATGCCTTATTGCAAAAGTTACAAGACAAAGGGGTGCAATTCGCCTTTGTCACCTTGCATGTCGGGGCGGGAACCTTTCAGCCGGTTCGGGTTGAGCAGGTGACGGAACATCAGATGCATGCAGAGTATATCGAGGTTGAGCAAACCGTAATTGATGCCGTCAATGCCTGTAAAGCGCGTGGCAATAAGGTGATTGCGGTTGGCACCACCTCGGTACGGGCCTTGGAAAGTACCGCTCAGCATGCCGTGCAGCAGCAACAACCCCTGGCCCCATTTCAGGGGGATACACGGATTTTTATCTATCCGGGTTATCAGTTTCAGCTGGTTGATGGCTTGATCACCAACTTTCACTTGCCAGAATCCACCTTGATTATGCTGGTGTCGGCGTTTAGTCAACGTGATCATGTGATGAACGCTTATCAGGCCGCGGTGCAGCAGCGTTACCGCTTTTACTCCTATGGCGATGCCATGTTTATTTGCTGAAAGTATCTGTGATCACACAGATCGGATGAAACACTGCTTTTCTGCCACGGGTGTTCGTCGCATTTTCCGGGCGAAAAGGGTATGATAGCGCCCGCGAAGCTGGACTGTTTCTCCGGCGATACGAGGTAATGAGTGAAATTTGAATTATTAGCGACCGACAGCAAGGCCCGTCGGGGCCAAATGGTGTTCGAACGTGGCGTGGTCGATACGCCTGCTTTTATGCCGGTTGGCACCTATGGCACGGTCAAAGGCATGACGCCGGAAGAGCTGGAAGAAACCGGCGCACAAATTTGTCTGGGCAATACCTTTCACCTGATGTTGCGGCCAGGCACCGAAATCATCAAAAAACACGGTGATTTGCACGACTTCATGCATTGGCATAAACCGATCCTGACCGACTCAGGTGGTTTTCAGGTGTTTAGCCTGGGTGAGTTGCGTAAAATATCCGAAGAGGGTGTGCTGTTTCGTTCCCCGCTTAATGGGGAAAAAATCATGCTGACTCCAGAGCGCTCGATGGAAGTGCAGCACGCTTTGGGCTCAGATATTGTGATGATTTTTGATGAGTGCACGCCGTACCCGGCAACGGAGCAGCAGGCTAAAAAATCGATGGAGTTATCACTGCGCTGGGCGGCACGAAGCAAAACGGCTCATGGTGAAAGTAGCTCTGCGCTGTTTGGTATTATTCAGGGCGGTATGTACCCTGGTTTGCGTGATGTCTCGCTGCAAGGGCTGGAAGACATTGGCTTTGACGGTTACGCCATTGGTGGTTTGTCGGTCGGTGAGCCAAAAGAAGATATGATCAATATTCTCAACCACACCACCGGTAAAATGCCACAGCACAAGCCGCGTTACTTGATGGGTGTGGGTAAGCCAGAGGATATTGTTGAAGCGGTGCGCCGTGGTATTGATATGTTCGATTGCGTGATGCCAACCCGCAATGCCCGTAACGGCCACTTGTTTGTTAGCGATGGTGTGGTGAAGATCCGTAACGCTAAACACAAAGACGATATTCGTCCTTTGGACGAAAAATGTGATTGCTACACTTGTAAAAATTATTCCAGAGCCTATCTACATCATCTGGATCGTTGCAATGAGATACAGGGTGCTCGTTTAAACACCATCCATAATCTGCATTTTTATCAAAATCTAATGCAGGGATTGCGTGCTGCGATTGGCGCTGGTAATTTGGACCAATTTGTTGCGGATTTTTATGCCGAGCGAGGCATGACGGTTCCGCCACTCGATTAACAGAGAATATTAAGGGGA
>JAIUMG010000050.1 GCA_022565655.1 Alkalimonas sp. | reverse complement strand
GGCCGTCACAACCGCCCTGTAGGTGGGGCCAGCCAGCACCTCGCGTTCTGCTTCGCGATGAATACCATGATGGTAAGCCAGCAGAGCGACATCACTGAGTGCCAACAGTGGCTCAAGCTCATAAGGGGTACCAAAGCCCAGCAACAACACCTGACGCTGTTCTGCTTTAGCCGCGCCAAGCACTTGCTTGCTCGCTTGCATCGCTGCCTGGTAGGTCATGGCAGGGGGCTGTTGAGTGGCCTGATCCGCCATCCCCCCGGCATCGACCAGGCTTGCCAGTCGCTGCCAGCCGGCATGGATCACCCAATCGGCCTGCTGGCTGAGTTGCTCTGCTTCCGCCTGCTGCCAGTTCGAGAACACCGATTGCGTCCAGCGCACCTTGCCTTGTCGCAGCGCAGGCCATTGCTGGTCAAACTCTTGCTTTAACATGGCGGCTTGCAGCTCTGTGGCGGCAATCAGGTGCACATGCTTGATGTCACTGGTTTGCAGTGGCAACAACCCGGCTTGGTCCTGCACTAAGGTAACCGCCTCTGTCGCCAGGCTTTGCTCCAACTGACGATGCGATGGCTGAGCCAGCACTGAGCTGGCATGTTGATACAGGCCACTGCGATCAGCAACCACCTTGATACCGGCCAGATAGGATTGCTTTAACTCAGCAATGCGTGCCACCGACTGTTCCAGCTCATCCAGGCTGATACGCCCCTGCCGGACCGCAGTCGCAATATCGGCAATCAAACGTTTAAAAGCGCTAATATCATCAGCGGTGCGAATTGGGTACGGCATGAGTGCGATATCAGCACCAGCTGCAAAGGTTTCGATCACCGCCTCAAGCGGGTCGAAATAATGACTGATGGCCGCCATATCAAGCGCATCGGTAATCACCACCCCTTCAAAGTGCATTTGATCACGAAGTAAATCCGTCAGGATCGCCCGTGACATGGTGGCAGGCCTGACAATGGCCTCGCCATCACGGGTGATCACTTGGCTGTCATCCAATGCCGGGTACTGAATATGTGCCGTCATGATCATCGCCGGGTTGCTCTGATCAATCGCCCATTGAAAAGGCGCCAGATCGACCTGCTCAATCAAATGCCGTGGGTGATCGACCAATGGCAATGCCAAATGGCTGTCTAGGTGGGTGTCACCATGGCCTGGGAAGTGTTTCAGCGTTGCCATGACACCGGCTTGCTGCATCTGTTGCAACATCGCGACGGATAAATCGGCAACCATCTGTGGTTGTTCACCAAATGAACGAACGTTAATGACCGGATTGTCTGGGTTGCTGTTTACATCCATCACGGGCGCATGGTTGGTATTAATGCCCAGTGCCGATAACTCCCTGGCCAGCACAGCGCCAACTTCAGCGGCGTAATGCACCCCATGCCTGGCATAGGTGGCCCCAATGGCCATATTGCCAGCAAAACCAGTGCTGATCGTTCTTGGGGTACGAAATACTCGCCCGCCTTCCTGATCAATGGAGATAAATAATGGGCTGGCAGCAGCCGATTGCAAAGCTGCATCCTGCAACTGCTGGGTTAAATCGATCATTTGCTCGGTGGTTTGCAAATTTTCTGCAAACAGAATAACGCCGCCCAGACTGGTCTCTTTGATCAGGGCATGCAAATCGTCCGGCAAACGGGTCACGGCTGATTTGCAAGGCTCTGCTGCGCCTTCGGATCTGCTCGGCTCACAGTAATAGCGCACATCAATCATTAGTTTTTGCGCAATTTTTTGCTCCAGACTCAGTTCGTCAGACACGCTTTGCCACCCCAGATAAATAATCAACAGCGCTATAGTAGCAATCCAACTAAAATGCAGTACACTTTTTTTATGCCAGCTGCTGCTGAGCGTAAACAGACTTGTTTTCATAACCATCGCAGTTCAACGAAAAAGTGACACTACCATAACAAACAGCCCCAAGCTGAACAACTAAATTATTCTCAATTGGAAAATGAAAGGAATTTTTTATTCCAACCTACCATCGCTTGATAGCGTTCGTGACAGCGATGCTTCTGCTACATCAATCTATCTTTGCTGCCGATTTATCCGGCAAAAAGATTTCCCATCGGAATAATTTATGCTAGTGTCTTAACCATTAAAGAATATTTAATTACAGATGGTGCTGATTCTCCATGATTACCGATGGTTTTTTATTTCTGACTGTACTGCTCTGCTTTGCCGCAGCGCTGGCTTTATTGGAAAAGCACAGTGGCTGGCGCCTGTTTACTATCTTGCCAGGAATAGTGCTGTTGTACTTCAGCGTGATGCTGGCATCGAGCTTTGGGCTTTGGCAGCAAACAGAGAGTATCAGCCAGACCTACCTGGTGGTGCGGAATAATCTGCTACCCGCCATGATTTTCCTGATGTTACTGAAAAGTGATTTACGAGCGATTGCCCACCTTGGTCCCCGCATGTTGGGGGCCTTTTTTACTGCCGTGGTCACCATTATGCTTGGCTTTATTATCACCTTTGCTCTGTTTAACCGCTGGCTCGACAGCGATGCCTGGCAGACCTTCGCTGTCTTATCGGGTAGCTGGATGGGTGGTACTGGCAATATGGCCGCCATTCAATCGGCCTTGAATGTACCGGATAGCCGCATGGGCTACACCCTGTTGATGGACTCCATCGACTATGCGCTGTGGGTGATGATTCTGCTGGCTCTGGTGCCTTATGCCGCCAAATTTAATGGCTGGACCAAAGCCGACAGCAGTTTACTGGAAAAAACAGGACAGCGCCTGGCCAGCCAGGCCACTGAAAAACCAGTGACTCAAATCGATTTACTGGTACTGCTAAGTGCCAGCTTGCTGGTTTCGGCAGTCAGCCAGGCGATAGCAGGCTGGCTACCCACCACCACATTTTTAACCACCATGACCTGGACCATCTTACTGGTTACCTTACTCGGCGTACTAGCGGCCATGACTCGCGTTGGCAAGATGGCTGGCTCGGTCGAGTTATCGCAAATTATGCTATTAATCATCATTGCGTTGATTGCATCCAGAGCAGATTTTGCCGATTTAGCCAAAGCCCCCATTTATGTAACGGCTGGCTTGATGATTTTGTGCATTCACGGCGTGCTGATGGCATTGGTCGCCAAGGTATTTAAGCTGGATCTATTCACCTGCGGGGTTGCCTCACTGGCGAATATTGGCGGCGTCGCGTCAGCACCTATTCTGGCAGCCGCCTATTCCAAAGCCTTGATCCCGGTTGGTGTGCTGATGGCCATGCTCGGTTATGTGGTCGGCACCGCTGGCGGTTTACTGGTAGGAAAAATATTATCGTGGTTGGCCTGACGTCAGACTCAACCTATAGTAGTGATGTAATAAGCGATTGGTTGCTTGCTTTTGAGGTTACAGATGAAAATAACTGATATCCGTTTGGGTATGGTGAAAGTACCACTGAAGACGCCATTTAAAACGGCGCTTCGAACGGTCCATGAGATTGAAGATGTCATTGTGATGATTGAAACCGACACCGGCCATATAGGCTATGGTGAAGCCCCTGCCACGGCGGTGATCACGGGGGATATTCATGGCTCGATCATTGAAGCGATCCGCACCGTGATCAAGCCAAAACTGATTGGCCTGGATATCTCGGACCTGAACCACGTGACCCGCACCATCCAAAACTGCATCATGAAGAACTACAGCGCCAAGGCCGCGATAGAAATTGCAGTCTATGATTTATTTGCCCAGCTTTACAAAGCACCGCTTTACAAAATGCTTGGTGGTGGCGTGCCTAAACTCACCACCGATCTGACCATCAGTGTCGATTACATTGACAAAATGGTGGCCGACTCACTGGACGCTGTGGATCGTGGTTTTGAAACCCTGAAAGTCAAAGTAGGCAAAGATATCGGCGTCGATATCGAGCGAGTGAAAGCCATTTATGCAGCGGTAGAAGGTCGCGCCTTGATCCGGCTCGATGCCAACCAGGGCTGGACCGCGAAAGAAGCCGTCTATGCACTGCACAAGCTGGAAGACGCAGGTGTTCGGCTGGAGTTGGTTGAGCAACCGGTGAAAGCTCTGGATATTGATGGCTTAAAATACGTGACCGATAGAGTACACACCCCGGTGATGGCTGATGAAGCGACGTTCAGCCCACGCGAAGTGATCGATCTGATTAAAATGCGGGCCGCCGATATCATCAATATTAAACTGATGAAAACCGGTGGCATTTCCAATGCCATTAAAATTGCCGATATTTGCTCGTTTTACGACATGCAATGCATGATTGGCTGCATGCTGGAAACCAGTATCAGTGTCTCAGCCGCTGTGCATCTGGCCGTTGCTAAATCCGATGTAATCACCAAGGTGGATTTAGATGGCCCATCGCTTTGCGCCTTTGACCCAGTGGTTGGTAGCGTTAATTTCAATGGTGCGGATATCAGCATCAACGATGCACCCGGTTTAGGCATCCAAAGTATTAAGGATGTCGTGATGTTGCCCTGACGGCGTTCTCCCTGCCGTCACCCCAACGGTGAGCCTTGCGCTCACCGTTTTTTTATGCCAGAAAAAAGTTGCGCAATTTGCCTCAAAAAAAACCGCAGCATGAGGGCTGCGGTTTTATGACAATCAAGAGGTCGTTAGAACGTGTATTCCATCAACAGCGTGAACGCCCGCCCACGAGGATCGGCTACACGTGGCTCCCAAGCCGAGCCAGCCGCTGAATCCATATTATGCGACGAAAACGGCGGATCCTGGTCAAACAGGTTCTTGATACCAAAGGTAATCAATGTATTTTCAAACCCATTGTACGTCATACTGTAGTTATACGTCGTGTAACTACTGACCTTAGGATCCCACTGTGGTGGATTGTGAACCCCACTGGCAATACGGGCGAAAACAGCACTGTCATAACCATGACGATAGATCTGGGTCAGGCTATGCATAAAGTCGCCATGTGTATAAGAGAAGTTCAGCGTATGCTTCCACTTAATTGGCAGGTTGTTGTTGTAGACAAACTGGCCAACCAGATTTTCGCTGTAGGGCAGTGTGTCAAGCGCTTTGGTCTTAAAGCTCTGCAGGTAATTACCATTTAAGCGCAGGCGCCAGCTACCACCCGCTAACTCACCGGTCAGGTTGGCATCCACTTCAATCCCCCGGGTGAGTGTTCCACCCGAGTTGATAAAGCGAGCATCAATCGCGGTAATCTCACCAGAGGCGTTGCGCACAAAGTTATCCTGAAACGACTCATAGTTTTCCAGCAAGACGTTTTGCGTTGCAACACGGATCGTATCGGTACGCTCAATTTCCCACCAATCCACGCTGATATTAAAGTTGTCGGTTGGCACCAACACCACACCAATACTCTTTTGCTCCGACTCTTCAGGCTGCAAATCGACTTTACCGCCACGGATCAGATTCGGCTGAATAGACTCACACCCCGGGGTCTCACTGACCTGACCATCCGGACAGCTTGCCGGGTCAAACCAGGTGTCGACGGTAATCGGTTCCGAGCGCTCACCTTCAAACAGCTGGTTGAAGTTAGGCACTTTAAAGCCAGTACTGTAGGCAGCTCTAAACAGAACCTGCTCAACCGGCTGATACTTCACCGACACTTTCGGGTTGGTTGTGCTACCAAAACCACTGTAATGATCGTAACGACCCGCCAAAGTGACATCCAGATTATCCAGCAGCGGAACATACACTTCTGCAAATACAGCTTTGATGTTACGGCTGACTTTATCCAGTGCATTCTGATCATCAAAAGGCGCCAAAGGCACCCTTCTGCCTGGCTCCAAATCTGAACCATTAAAACGGTACTCTTCCCGACGTAAATCAGTTCCTACCGCCGCCTGAATAAAGCCGCCTGGCAACTCTAAATTCACATCGCCTGATATCACTGCATCCACTTGTGTCAACGTCGTGGTACCATCATACAACTGCACACCAGCCGCAGATGCTGCAGCTAATCCATCAAGCGCTGCTTGCGATTGCTGGCCTTGGCGAACAAAAGGATCCAGGGTCGCACTGCTAAGTAGCTGCTGGAATTCATCCAAATAATAGTAACCATCCACTAATTTGGTTTTGGATGTATTCTCTGACCGCGAGAACCCTACTGTGTAATCGTAGTCAGCAACCATGCCTTCGAATGCCAACAGAGCACGGTAAGAGGTGGTTTCAGTATCAAAGGTCCGCGGTCCACACTCAATGCAGCGCCAGCGATACGCGATAGGCGCACCATAATTCAGGTCGTCGTAACCAAAGTAGTTACCGAGCGCATTATAGATGCGGTCATAGTTAGCCCCCGTACTCGGATACCAGGTCGAAGGCGGAGCCATGATCGCTGGATTGGTTGCGTTTGGGGACGACGAGACTTGGTAGTGCTCAAAGCTTTTTCTGGAGTCAACATGCGCAGCTGAAAGTTCAAAGAACATTTCATGGCTATCGCCTAAGTTAAAAGACACCCGGCCAACAAAGTCCAAGCTCTCCAGTGGCGACTGCAGCATACGGTGACGGCCATACTCCCAGGCACAAGCATACTTAGACGGCGGAGACCAAGGGTATAAGTTTGGGTCGAAGCGACCCATAAAATCACCACCCGCTTCACAGCCGTCAGCACCGGGTAAAGCTAAGATATTTACAGCAGCCATTCGCTCAGCATCATTCGTCGGGTTGGGATCGACGACGCCAGCCCCCATCAAACTAGGAAAGTTCTCATTACCAACAGCAAAGATAGTGGCAAAAGGAGTACCACGGGTATCTGGCGATAAGCCACGAGCTTCCTGGAAGGAGTTCGTAAAATCACGCTGGGTACCACGAATACCTAAATTGCGCTTTGCCGTAATGGTTGCAAAGGCATTCCAGCCATCACTGTCAAAATCACCAAGACCAAACAAGGCATTCGCTCGATAAATATGACCGGCACCGGCTTCAGTAATATCAGCAAAACCAGACACCTGAGCACCGGTGTAATCACGACGAGTAATAAAGTTAATAACACCACCAATTGCATCCGTACCGTACACGGCAGAGGCCCCATCGCGCAAAATTTCGACCCGGTCCAACGCAGCAAATGGAATGGAGTTCAAATCTACACTCCGCCCTTTTAGGCCATGAGGCGCCAAGCGGCGGCCATTCAGCAACACCAGGGTTGCATCAGAGCCCTGACCACGCAAGTTGGCACCAGAATTACCGTGATTAGCCCGGTTATCGGCTGTGCTGATCCCTTCATTACTGGCCATGTTATCCACACCGTTACCTGCAATATTCAATTGCATCAACAGCTGCTCACCTGAGGTTATCCCGGCAGCATTAATTTCATCCCGAGTAAAAACAGTGATAGGAAGGTCACCTTCCAAGGTGGTTCGTTTAATGCTGGAACCGGTTACCCGAATACGCTCAATCGTTTCGGTGGCCTCATCAGTGCTTAGAGCAACAGACTCTTCTGCTGCCACTTGTGTTCCCAGCCCGGCCAGGGCTAAGCACACTATTAATCGTTTAATTTTCACTTGCATCTCTCCTAACTGGTCACCTGGATTCTTTCTTATATTGAGGTGTTCGTTTTCCGAACAGTTTTAACATAGCAAAGATCGAGTCAATATGAAATAAATTATGCTGAATATTTTATTATTCCTGAATATTTCATTCTTAACCATTCCCAAGCTTTTGTTTTTTAAAAGCTAATACTATTCCAGACTCTCTAATCTTGGCTGCGAGTGTGCAAAAGTCAAGGCGGACTATCCCATGTTGAGGCTTTCTGAGCGGCTTTTCATGCAAAAGCAGAGAAGATGCCGTAGAATACGCTGCGATTTATGGGCTCTATGCCCAATTTGCTTAGGTATTAAGTGCTGCCAGGCAGCATTTTTTTAGGAGTGTTTATGGATCTGGTGTTGTCGTCGTTGTTGTTTGCACTGGCTGTGCTGAGCCTGACTCTGGGGTTAAGCTGCTTACTCTATGCTTGTTTTCTACCCGGATCTCTAAATAAAGAACAAAAAATGGAAGCGCGGATTGAGTTTGGTGTCTTCACCGCCGGCTGCTTTGCCGTGTTGGCGATCATGCTGTTTGCCATGTGCTACCACTAGGTCACACTGAACTGCAGCGATTACGCCTGAACAAGAGCAGCTAGTGGTGATCCGGCTGCTCATCAACTGATTCCTGCTTGTCTGTGTCTGTAAGTGCACTGTTGTGTAGTTCAAGTCGCGCTTTATCGACCAGCTCAGCATCGATTTCACTCTTCACCGCGACCCCCAGCTCTTTGAACTCGGCCGCCTGCTTAATCAGATTGCCACGCCCGCTGTAAAGCTGGCCAAAGGCTTTGTCATAGCTGTCTTTGGCTTTATCCAGCTGCTTACCAACCCCTTGCATGCTATCTAAAAACAACTTGAGCTTGCTGTAGAATTTTTCCGCCCGGTTGGCCAGCTCAGCGGTATGCTTGCTTTGATCTTCAAAACGCCACAGTTGCCGGACAATATTCAGGCTGGTCAATAAGGTCGTCGGTGTGGTGACCAGCACATTGCGTTCCAACGCTCGCTGATACAAACTGCTGTCAAACTTCAGTGCTTCGACGTAGGCAGACTCAATGGGCACAAACATAAACACCACTTCGGGGGAGTTCAGCCCTTCCAGCTGGTAGTAGTTTTTATCGGCCAGTTCATTAATCCGCTCGTTTACCGCCTGGGTGTGATCCGCTAACGCCTGTTGACGCTCCAGCTCATCGTCGGCATTCACAAAGCGGGTGTAAGCGGCCAGGGAGGTCTTGGCATCAATCACCATATGCTTTTGCTGCGGTAAATAAATAATCGCATCGGGCCGACGCCGACCATCCGCTGTGTTAAAGCTGACTTCGCGTTTATAATCGATATCCGCTCGCAGACCAGAATTCTCCAGTACATTCTCCAGCATCAGTTCGCCCCAGTTGCCCTGCACTTTTTTCTGACCTTGCAAGGCTTTGGTGAGTTGCTCGGCCTGATCGGTGATACGAATGTTCAGCTGCTGTAAATTCAGCAATTCAGTTTTCAACGAACTACGCTGTTGCAACTCCTCACTGTGGATGCGCTCCATTTTATCGCGGAAGCCCTTCATATCGCTTTGTAGTGGCGATAAAAGTTGCTGCAAACTTTGCTGGCTAAGATCTTTAAAGGCTTTGCCCTTTCGCTCGATAATGTCGTTGGCCAGTAGCTCAAACTCTTGCTTTAGCTGTTCACGACTTTCTTTTAGTAAAGTAAGCTGTTCAGCAAAATGCTGTTCCTTCGCTTCCAAGGTACTCAGCAACCGATCATGCTTTTCTTTTAATGCCAGGTAGTCAGCCTGCTGCTGTTGCTGCGCTGTTTTTTGCTGCTGCACAGACTGCTTCAATTCACTTAGCTGCGAATCCCGCTCCCGCAGCTCAGTCTGGCGCACCTGCAACAACTCACGACTGCGCCCTGCCAGCTCCGTTTGTGCTTTTAGTTCTTGCTGGCAAAGCTGCAGCTGTTCCGTCACCTGCTCCACCTGCTCAGATGTATGCTGTAATTGATAGTGCCAGCGTTGCCGCTTTGGCAGCAGGATGAGATACAGGATACACAATGTCAGCAGGCTTCCCGCTACGGCAGAGCCTAGCACCCAAAATGTCCACTCTTCCATATGACGAGCCAACCCCTGATGATATATACAGTTATGCTGACTGATTTATTGAATGACAACAAGAGGCAGCGGCAAAAAATTGCTTATTTCTTTCTGGAACCATCATCACCCAAACAGTTAAGCCGTAAATGAAACCGCATCTTATCTGACGTTGTTATTTGTATTAGACTGTCCATTCCATGCATCCAGATGATTAGGTTGACCACTATGCCCACTATTGTGATTATTCTCGCCGTTCTGTTCCTGGCACTTTTTCTACTCGTGACCGTGCTGGAAAAGTTTGGCAAACGTCACTCCAATGAAGAACTGAATAAAATCACCCGCTTTATCTTCCCACTGGTGGCCATTGTGCTGCTGGTGCAACTGCTGGTGATGATTTTTCGCTAAACCTAACCAAAGGTGAATTGATCGGTTTTCACTTGCAGTCCGTCCGCTGATCAGTTTCAATCAGCGTTTACTTAATGAAATGAAGGTCGGATTTATGCTGATGCGTATCTTGCTCTGTGTCTCTGTCTTGTTTTGTGCGGTAGCCATTGCCGACACCCGAGGGATGCAACCGGATGACTATTATAAGTTTGTATTTGTTGCCGACCCGCAGTTGGCACCGGATGGCCGCAGTGTAGCTTTTGTACATAGCACCATTGCCGATGATAAGCGCAGCCGCGACAGCAACCTATGGTTGGTGGCAACCGATGGTAAAAGCTCTCCACGCCAGCTAAGTTTTAGCGACAATGATCGCAGCCCGCGCTGGTCGCCAGATGGCCGCCAGTTGGCTTTTATTTCTGGCCGGGGCGAAGGCCAACAGCTGTATCTGCTGCCAATGGCTGGTGGTGAAGCTCGAGCGCTGACGGCTTTAAAGCAAGCGGGTATTCGTGATTTCAGCTGGTCACCTGATGGCAGGCAGTTACTACTGACCTTATCCGTCGACCCCGCTGTTGCCGACCCAACCAAAGAAAAAGCCAAAAGCGACGAAGCCGAAGCCGATGTGGTAGTCATTCGTCATGCGTTGTATAAAAGTGATGGCAGCGGCTATCTGAATGAACGCCGCTCCGGCCTCTGGCTGCTGGATATCGCCACAGAGCAGCTGACCCAACTGACCGGTGATGCCCGCTGGCACGATCATTCAGCGCAGTTTTCTCCCAATGG
Source organism: Alkalimonas sp. (assembly GCA_022565655.1). Taxonomy (GTDB): domain Bacteria; phylum Pseudomonadota; class Gammaproteobacteria; order Enterobacterales; family Alteromonadaceae; genus Alkalimonas. The sequence goes on along the minus strand of JAIUMG010000050.1, from coordinate 3,000 downwards.
CAAGCAAATCGTCTTTGCCTCGGATCGCAGCAGCGATGCACTGGAAGGCAGCATGCAGCAGGATCTGTACCTGTACCAGCTGGATGATGGCAGTACCACCCGCTTAGAAACTCTGCCCGGCCAAGCCAGTTCGCCGCAGTGGTCGCCGGATGGTCGCCAGCTGCTGTATCAGTATCAGGCCGATTACTTCGAGCCACAACAGCTGGTATTGCACCAATTGCGTGATGGCAGTAATAAACCGGTGGCGCAAGACTGGGATCGCAATGCCAGCAGCACGCATTGGCTCAGCAATCAGCGCATTTTGCTCGGAGCCGATCACCTTGGGGCTCGCCCCTTATTTGAACTGGACCTGCGCCGTGACCGCAGCCAGATCCGCTTAAGCGAACAAGGCAGTGCTTCCAATGTCACCATAGCTGACAATGGCAAGTCCCTTAGCTACCTATGGCAAGACGAGCAAAACTTGCCAGAAATCTGGTATCAAGATGGCAATAAAGCGCCACAGCAACTAACTCGTTTCAATCAAGCCTTGTTGGCTGAGCTGACGCTGCAACCGTTGCAGTCGTTTTGGTTTGAACACGAACAGGGCCAAAGTCAGGGTTTTTTACTAAAACCCGTTGGTTGGCAAGAAGGTCAGTCGTACCCACTGGTACTGAATATTAAAGGCGGCCCTGGTGGCATGTGGGGCCAGCAGTGGTTTCATGAGTTCCAGATGATGGCAGCAGCCGGTTATGCCGTCGTTTTTACCAACTACCGGGGCAGCACGGGCTATGGTTTTGCCCACCAAAACTCAGTGCACGCCGATTATGGCGGTGTTGATTACCGCGATAATATAGCAGTGCTGGATCATGTGTTGCAGCAGCACGATTGGTTGGATGCATCGCAACTGTATATTACCGGCGGTAGCCATGGCGGTTTTCTGACCAACTGGATCACCAGCCAGACCGACCGTTTTAAAGCTGCAGTCACGCAGCGCAGTGTGAGTAACTGGGTCTCAGAAGCCGGCACTCAGCAATACCCACCTAACTCCATGCGCCGTGAATTTGCCGGTACCATCTGGCAAAACTTTGAGCTGTATTGGGGCCGCTCGCCATTGAAGTATGCCGATCAAGTCACCACCCCGACCTTAATTATCCACAGTACCGATGACCATATCACGCCGATAGGTCAGGGCGAAGAGTGGTTTTATGCCTTAAAAGCCAATAACGTCCCGGTAGAAATGGTGGTGTTCAAAGGCGAAGGTCACAGCTTGTCGAGAAGTGGCACCCCGGTGAACCTGGTTGAACGCCTTAAGCGCATTCTAGAGTGGTTTGAACGCCATAGCGATTAAGCAACAAAGCTGGGGCTAGTCACTTTTGTACTTGAAGATATAGTGTACTAGGGTCTAGGACGTCTCCTAAAAGTTATGTCCCAGCGACAAATACCAGGAGTCCACCTGGCTGCGCTCATCACTCTGAGCGCGGCCATAGCCAAAGAACAGCGGGCCAAGCGGGCTATCCCAGCCAAGGAACACACTGCCGGCCCAGAGCCAGGTATCGGTTTGCTGTGCCTGGTTCAGGTTGAGTAAGTCATCCTGCACCCGGCCTCGCTCAATGGATCCCCCCACAAACCATGGCATGTTTAAAAACGACATTTGCGGTTGGGTCAACTGATACTGATACACCAAACTACCAAAACTGACGGTACTGCCATACAAATACTGATGCGGGTAGCCCGATAAGTTTAAGAAGCCTCCCAGACTAAACTGCTCCAGAATAAGATCGGGATCGTTATTACGGTATCGCTGCCAGCGCCAACGGCTATGCAAGCGATGAGCCTGCCAGCTTCTGGCCAGCAACAGGTCCAGATTCAGAGTACGGCTATTGCCTCGATGGCTCCCTGATCGGTCCTGCAACCACTGCACTTCACCAGACAGCCGGATCCCTCGCCCCGGGAAGTTGATGTTATCCAGCGTATCCCAGCGTCCTTGCAGTACCGGGCCATGCCGCTGATAGGAAATACGCTGACTCATCTCCGCAAGATTTAACGAGCCAGGCGCCCGATAGCGCCCAGCTCTTCGCGTCCAGCCGGTAGCCACAGTCAGATGATCGGAGGGGTGCCAGCCAGTCAAGGCCATGGCATTAAACTCACTGTGATTCAAATCCCCCAGTGAACGGCGGTTTTCATCCTCCAGCACCTGACGCTCACTGAACGCTTGCAGCTGTCCACTGATGAAGGTGGCTGAACTCACTATCGGCCAGTACAGCTCGCTGCTGATCAGTTTATCACTGCCGATCGCCAGCTCGGAGTACCACTCGGCGCCAAGTGGGTTTAAGTTGGTATACAGATAGCTGGCTGCCAGCTGATAGTGGTGCTTGTTCTGAAAATCATCTTCGAACCGTAAACGGAAATTCAGGTACCCTGGCCCCCAGCTTTTTTCCTGTGCCAGGACCTGTAATTCGGTGCTCTGATCGGGCAAGGTGGTGAGCTGTTGCGACACCCGCTCAAATACATCCAGCCCATACACCCGACGTATCCCCTGCTCAACCTGCTGAATATCGTACAGATCACCAGGGCTTATGCCTAAGCGATCCAAAAGAATCGCATCATCCAGCCTGGAGTTGTTCTGCAGGACGATACGGTCGATCGTCTGTTCAGACGACTCTGGTAAGCGATGTGTCAGCAACCATTGATGGTACTGCTCGGCTGGCATCGCCAAATCACGCAAAGCTGATGCCGATGCAGCCGTTTGATAACCAATATCCGCACCGTCCATCAGGCGATCAAAATCCAGTGTGCCAATACCGCTCAAGCTAGGCTGCAACAAAATATCGTGCTCGTCCAGCAGCGCAAGTTGCACAGCCAAGCCACGCCGCACTAAAAAGCTGGTTAATTGCTCCGAGACACTGAACGCATCAATCAGCTGGTCTTTATCCAGCAAAGGGGCATCAATGCTGACCGCAATAATACGATCGGCGCCCAGCGCTTTGGCAACATCCACTGGCAGGTTGTTGGCTACGCCAC
>JAIUMG010000049.1 GCA_022565655.1 Alkalimonas sp. | reverse complement strand
CTGAGTTAAGATTTGGCGTAATCGCCAGCTGGACAACTATGTTGACAGAGTGGGCTGTTCCCAGTCGATGGTTTCTGCCAATTGCACCAGTTCGTGACGGGTATTGATGATATCGGCCAGTTCCGGGAGAAAGGCATCGCGCTGAGGGCTGATTTCGGTCGGTTTTGGTTTCATTTTCTACCAGGTTTTTGTCGGTTAATTGGCAAAAGCTTGGGGAAGAATTTTATCAAATCAACCGCTATACCGCATGCTTTCTGAGTTGATCAGTTTTGCAGGGCGAACGACATAGATGCACTGCTGCCGTGGAATATCGAACTAAACGCCCAGTGAGCCTATGGGGTTAATGGATCGCTTACCTTTATCTACGCAAACAATTTCTTCTAAGCATACATCCAATCCTCTCAGCAAAAGTGGAATAGCAAGGGAAGGTTGTGCCGGATTTCAGTATTGAATCCACCTAGGTATAAATCCGCTCTATTAAGATTTAAATCCTGCATTAGTGGTCCCATCTAATAAATGTAATAGCTCACCGCATAAGAATTTCAGATTTTCTAATGCCAAAAACGCTATGTAAAGCTGAAAATATAATCTCGTGAGATGCTTACAGGATCATGCATTTTTCTTGATTGCAATGAAAAGTAGTCATTAGAGAAATCCAAGCTATTCAATTGAGACAGAGTTTTAGCAACAGATTTGGCTTCGTACAAATCAAATATTACTCCTTCATTGAGCGCTAATACGAATTCCTCACATCCGTGCTTAGGCCCAACAATGGGAATAACCCCATAGGCACTACTTTCAACCAAAATATTTGGCCAATTATCGTCTAAAGATGTAGAAAGCAAATAGTCACTTTGACAATATACATCCACAATATCTGAGTGCTCTTTTAGATGTCCATGATTATGGACTTCATATCCATATGGCTCAAGCTGCTCAAGAACTTCGTGATCTAAGCGACCAACCAAGTGAATTACAAAATCGCTTACTTTCTCCGGTGAACTTAAGGCAAGTTCTTTGAAACCATCTACAGCCAACTGTAACTGCTTACGAATTTCAAAAAAGGAGTCGGCAATAATTAATACACGGGTTTGATGAGTAGAATAATTCTTTCTCTCAACATCTACTATTGGCTCATAAGCATTACGAATTGTGATTGCACGTTCTTTTGGAACCATATTTGAAGCCAGTGCTTTATTGACTAAATATTCACTTGGTGCAGTAAGTATCACGTTCTCAAAAGAGAATATCTTTCTTTTAAGTTCATGCGAGGCCTCAACATCCTTCTGCGACATCATATTGGTATTTACTTGAGGACACAATCTACATGATTTCATATATTGATCACAGCTTGACGGGTAATGACAGCCCCCAGTTAAATAATAAAAATCATGTAACGTGAACACTATTCGCATACCATTTTTAGCTAATTCATATATTTCAGCTATAGAAAGTAGGTAACTAGACCATTGAATGTTCAAGACGTCATACTCAGAGAGCGTCTTAACAATATATTCTCTTACATCAGACGCAAAGTCTGTTGTGTAGTGAGTATTGCTAATCTTTCCATTGGTAGCACTACCCGGTGGGGAAACATCATCGGCTACACGACCTAATACTTCCATATCTATAAAGTCAACTTCACATTTATCAGCCTGATATTTCTTTAATGCTTCATAAATTCGATAAGCAGCAATCCCTGCGCCCCCACCAGACGCACTCGATAAAATAGCTACTTTCATGTTGTTTCCTCAATGTCCTTATTTATTAGAGTTTTCTGTTTATTTTCTACAAGCTTTTTGATCTGATCTAATTCTGCTTTGACTGCTTCATACTTAATCACCAAGCTTTCATGCCCTGGAAGTTGATCTAACTTTGATTGAGCATCATTATAAAGTTGAGATAGTATACTAAGTGTATTCTTTGCTTGATTTACACCTCCGTACTTTGCCTGCACAAGCGCTAATGCACTAATAGACTCAGCCCTGGCACCACGCGTCTTACAGGCTTCATGATATACGCTATAAGCAATATCTAGTTGAATATGGTGGAACTCAAAAATTTTTGCCATGCCAATAAACAGATCTGCATCCATTGCATAATGATCATTTACGTCAAGTGGGCCAGCTCTATCCCAGGCTTTACGCGTAAAAAATACACTTGGCTGAATTAAATGATTCTTTGCATAATCCAGTAGGTAGTCAAACTTCAACTTTTTCTCACTGAACAAGAAATGATTTATCGGTTTAAAATCTATCTCTGTCATGTACGCATCACCAACCAATACCTCACAGGTTGGATTTTGATCGAAATACTTTCGAACTTTAATAAGTGTATTGGGTAATAGGATGTCGTCACCATTCAGCCAATAAAGAATATTCCCTGTTGCTTTTTCATAACCCTTATTGATTGCATCGGATTGGCCATCATCTTTCTGTGAGTAAATTTGTGCAAACATTTTTTTGTAACGATGAATAATTGCGTGAGTATTATCAGTACTCCCCCCATCTTGCATAATTATCTCTACATTGCTCAAATCATTGCAAAGAAGACTTCTCAATGTTTTTTCAAGGAACTGCCCACTGTTGAATACTGGAATAACAATGGAGACCGATGGCAATTGCTTATCACTTAATATTACTCTCTCATCTTCCCATGGCAGTCTGGAGGCTTCATCCAATGGCTCAATATCATAATACATTCTATAACTCTCCTACCAAATCTTTAATTCGCGTTAAAATATTCAACTGTTTTGAATCGCTGCATGTCCAAACCAAATAGTCATATAACCGCGTATTGAATATGTTGTGATTTACCAATTCAGTTGCGAAGACGTCAAAAATCGCCATATCTCGCTCAATAGGAACCAGACTCATACAGTTTTTTATAGCAACGGCGTGCAAATTTCCAGGTGGATATTCTAATATTATATTTGGCCTTTCATTCGAAAAAATTTCTAAATAATTCCACAATGAAAATAGCTTTGCAGTCAGTATTTTTGTACGAACAAAACACCCAGCAACAAAATGATTGGCTAATCCCCAATCACCTTCTTCTTTAACTTTTGCAAGCATTAATTGAAGTCTAGATCTGTCTGCATTTGCCAAAATTCCATTAGTATCCCTAAGCTCGATATATGAATATGTCAGCGTTTCCTTTACATCTTTTGATCCGTTAGAGTGATAGAAATTTGCTAGCTTGTTACGAATTACAACATTCTTTGAACACCGAAAGATAATATGTCGTGAAAAGTGCTCTGCCACAAAATAAGGGTCAGACGATTCCAAGTTAATTGCTTTTGCTATACCAGGTGCATAAATAGCAAATGCGTCTAGTCCCGAGTACGTATTTTTATGGTACTTATGACCTATGACTGCGCCATCGCAAATAATTCCATTGAGCCCGCTATCAATGATTGCCCCCATCAAGTAGTCCCAACCTGGGATACCAAAGGCCATGCTATCTGCAGCCTCGAAATTCTTTAATTCAGCCACAAGCAGAGTATTTGCTTGCCCAGATATATAGAAAGCATCAAGACCGCCACGGTAGTATTCATTGTCGCGGAGGTCAGTTGTTTTAAATGACAGAAGCTCCCTGCGTGTAAATGCGAAAGCGGGTGCGATTGATTTTAAAACTTCACCTAGTGGTAGTGAATGAAATGCAAATATGTCTGAATTAGTCAGAATAAAATCGGTACTTGTTTCGACTAGCTGCTCAATTATTGGTAGCACTCTAGGTAGGTACTTCTTATTAATACTGTAGGTTGTATCAGAATCCTTCAACAATACAATATCTTTTTTAGAAAACCCTTTCTCTATCAGTAAATCAGCTTCTACCTTTGCATTATATGATTTAATTTCATAGCCCGCTCGCTTCCAAGAACTGAAACATTCGAACTGATTTTCAATATCACCAAATGGATTGACGGTAGTGACAACTACTCCCTTAATATTCATAGACTTTTTAAACTCATTATAGAATACATTTTAATGTCGCTTTATGACATTCAACTTGGAATTTTTTAAGTAGTAAAACCAAATATTTTAGCTTAACAGTAGCCAAACCGTTTAGATATTTTCTTGAATTGCAATGAGCTATTGATTTCTTCTGAATACTCTTTATCAATAGTTTTTCGGGGTCTCGACTTAATTTCCGCACCAGAACGCCCACTGTCTCCACTTACCTTGAATATATCTATATAGTCAAAGGCATTATTGACTGATGGTAAATCCAGTATTTCCATACATAGTTTTAAGGTGCCTTCAGGATCTGATACAAAATCCTCATATTTAAGGATCCGATCTGACGCAAAAGCATCGAGAAAAGCAACTAATCTTCGACAATATTCATCAAATGCGTCTGGTTTAAAATGTACCCACTTGTTTTGCCTAAGAGACAGAAACGAATCAATCGGGTTTCGAACTGTTACAAGTTGTTTTACGTTAAATGATGGTTCTAGTAGTCGCGTTACTGTATCGATCTTTGGTATAGGTAAGTTCATGCAATAGTCAGCATGGCTATGAGCCCTAATGACTAAATAGCCTCCCATCTCACGTACATGTTTTTCAGTTTTTAAGATATCCTGTATGAATAACTCTTCAGCCAATTTCTCTGCTTGTGGTATCCCACCATATATGGCTTGAGTAATAATATCCCGTGGCGTATATACTGCCTGCCTCCAATCAGTACCATGTCGAGTAGTAGGGTGCAGTTCACTCAAGATAAATACGTTAGGTTGAGCAGCTATACACTTTGATATTAACGTTCCTCCACTGCAAGCAAAGTGATGAATAACACGTATTGTAGGCTTCTCTTCTTTTACCTGGCTTACAATAGCTTCACACCTACCTAGCAGGCTTTCAGCATTAGTCAGACCTTCATTATCGAATACGGTCTGTTCTTCGTTAATCGATTCGTGCGAATTGATAAGATCCAATGCTTTTTGCAGTTCCTGCCGCATGGTATTCAAGCCACTTAACCCTTTCTCATTAGCAACTATACTATTATATTGAATTGTGCTTTGAGATTTCTTACGAGAAGTGTGTTTTTTAGCCATGCAAACCTCAGTACTTTTCAAGTAATTCTGGATGCTCTTGTTCAAGCTGCCGGTAGAACTTTGAAGCCGAATCCAGTTTACTGTGAAGCTCTTTGATTAAATTTCTAAGGTTCCGCTCACTTTGAATATTTTCTGCGTATTTCTTCCGTAATTCTGAAAGATCAACTTCAGATTTGGCCAACATTTTGGTACTAAGCTGTGCTGAACGCTGCTGATCTCTCAATTCCTGCGTGAGCTGGTTTAATTGCTTATCCAGCTTTTCTACTTGTTCTTTTTGAGCATGGCAGTATTCAGATTCTTGGTCTCGTGAATGCACTGCTGCATCCAACTCTTGCTTCAATTTATCCAACAACATGTTTTGTTCATCAACCTGTGCTTTCAGGTTGTGAGCCCATTCTATGTGTTTCTGTTTTTCTTCTTCAGCAAGTTTTAGCTCATTCTCCTTTTGTACTAACAGTTCACTACTATTTGCTAGTTGCTTCTCTACTTCGCTGAGCTTATTCTGCAACTGGTCAATCTCAGATTTCGCATAATGTGCTTCTGTTCCTTTTGCATTCACAGTTTCGGTTAACTCATTGACTTGATCACTTAGCGTTTTTTCTGTGTCATGCAGTGATGAAAAACTTGCCTGTATCTCTTCATTATCTTTGGCTAAAGAGTCGCGCTGTGCACTAATTTCATCAACCTTTAGAGTAAGTTTGTCTATAGTACTTGATTGCCTCGCCTTTTCCTCTTCAGATTGTTGCAGTGAAGTTCTGAGTGACTCTATCTCTGACTCCAACTGCTGTTCTCTTGCTTTCCAATCTTGTTTACTTTGTTCCAACTGCTGCTCTGCTGAGCTAGCTCGCCTTTGCTGACTTTCCACGCTCGATGTCAAATCTTCAAGTTGGCCCTTAAGTGTTTGTTCAATATCGCGTTGAGACGTGAGACTTTCCGTTAACTCATTAAGCTTTCTTTTTGTTTCACTCTCTAACTGGTGTGCTGTATTTCTGTATTCTTCAAAACTTTTTCCTGTGGCGTTAAGCTCTTGTTCTGTCTTAATCAACACCTCCTTTAACGAATCTCTTTCTTTGAGCACGTCTTCCAGTTGTTTTGCTTGTTCTTTGATATTCTGATCGAGGTCAATATTCTTTTGCTCTAACTGTTTAGCAAGTTGTTGCGCCTCCTGGTTGGCCTTTTCCTTTGTATCTCGTTGCTGAGTAACACCTGCAAGTTGTTTATTAAATGATTCTCGCTCACTTAACAACTTTTCCACATTCTTTACTTTCTCATCACGCTCTTTGCTAGCTTTTTCAAGCTCTTGCTTCTGTTCTGTATAGACTTTTTGTAACGCTTTAATTTCTTCTTGTGTTTTTTGCAGTTCTTTCTGTAGCGGGTGGCGCTCCAATATATAGCTCGCCTCCGGAAGGGTGAGCCCGGGTGGCGCTTGTTTAGCATTATATAATGTGGCAGGTACTTCTATTTTCTGTTTTTCACGGTGAGCAGGTAAAACAGCTAGAGTATTAAGCTGTTTTAACACTTCACTTTTTTCTAGTGCCCTCAGCAAGGTATTGTTTTGAGATCCTACATCTAAAAGTAAGAGATGGTTCTCATCGGCTTCATCTCCCTGAGGTAGACACTGCTTAATAAGGGAGTCTATCGCAATCGTTTGTTGCTGAGTTCGGTTAAGGCAGCGAAGGCCTGGGTAGAGGCGTTGAGTAGCTTCATTGACTTCACTAATGCCGCTCGCCCAACCGAGGTTATATTGAAAAAAGGTGGCTTGCCTTTGCTCGGTATCTACCAGGGCTTGCAATACATGCACCCCAGGCGTGTCGGCCCACTGCTCTTGCAGGCCTTCTACTACTTTTTCGTCTGCGTCGATCAGCCAGACTTCTTTGGCCAATTGAGTGTAAGCCAAAACATCGGCTTTTGGGCCGCAACCCAAGTGTATTAATGTATGGTACTGCGTCATTGTTTTACTCTTGGGCATTGGCCAGGGTTAATTTCAAGGCATTCCATTCTCTGGTTTGCATATAGGGCTTTACGAGGTTAAGCAAGTAATTGCGTTTTTCCTGGTTCAACCGGGTGCTCTCGCTTTCGCGAAGGTAACTCAGCAGCCAATGGCCGGGTGCACTGCCCTGGTGCCGTGCCAACACGGCCATACCCTCCATGGCCACTCGCTCTCTTTGCCTTGAGGTGATGCAGGCTTCGTGCAGGCGGCTTTGGGCTTGCACAGCGGGTAGGTAGCCTATGCGGTTTTCAAACCCATTGTAGGCTCGCAGCCAGTAATCGAAGTCGAACGAGGCACCTAGGGTCTCGTCCAGTGCGCCTAGCAGGGTATGCGCTGCCTTTTTAAAAAAGACGGTTGGCTGGCAGATAAAGCAGCCATCCTGAAAGGCTTCCTTCGGCGCATTGGCTTTGGTCGGGTAGCGGTTTAATGTTTTGCCTTCGGCATCGATGTGTTCTCCCTCGCCGTAGCAGAGTAGCCAGTTGGGGTTCTGTTCAAAGGCTTGCACGGCTCGTTGTATGGCACCCTGGGTGTAGCGGTCGTCCGAGTTTAGCCAGCCGATCAGGTTGCCTCTGGCTTGCTTCAGAGCCCTGTTCAGGGCCTGGGCTGGGCCGCTGTCTGGCTCGCTGTGCCATCGCAAGCGGCTATCCTGCTGCGCTTTGGCTTGCAGTATGGATTGGCTGCCATCGGTGGAGCCGCCATCCTGCACAATCAGTTCCAGGTGTGGCCAGCTCTGGCCGAGAACGCTGTCTATGGCTTCACCCAGAAAGGCCGCCTGGTTGTAGCTGGGCATCACCACTGATACAAAGGTGCTGATGCCTGAGTTGTTTTTCACTGACACTGCTGCACCACTACTTGGCTGTTTTAGCAGTGTGTATGCGTTGTATATCCGCTATCAGCTTTTGCCAGTCTTCCCAAGGGCGTTCCAGCCTTCTGCCCTGTTGTTCAAGATCAGCGAGTATGGCTGGCAGTTGCTGTACCAGTGCCTTGAGCAGGTTCTGGTCTTTAGGGTCCAGCCGCTTCCAAACGCCCATATCCATGGCGTTGGGCAACGCAAAACGCAACTCGAGCTTATTGCCGAAGTGGTCCTGGCTTTCCTGGAACCAGCTTTCAAGCAGTTGGGCTTCTTGGTCGGGGAACTCCAGCTTAGGTTGGTTGCCAAATTCGTTTGGTGTAATGCCGGCACAACTGATGCGAAAGCTCCAGCTATCCAGGTGGGTTTGGTTGAAGCTGGGTTGTTCAAGTGTTAGCCAGAGGTGTTCGTAATCCGGGTTGACCTGTTCACGCTTCAGCCGTACCGCCTTGTAAACGAGCCTTGGTGGCTGGGCATTAAGGTGGTGCTGAAGTTTTTCCAGTGCCTTGTGCCAACGCTTTTTCTGGCGCGGGCTCAAGGGGGCGTGCTCAAGGGTGCATTGTAAGGCTTTGGGTAAGGCCTCAGCCAGGGCCCATTGGGCGTTGGTCAGGTTCTTGCCCTCAGTTTGGGTGCTCAGCGTCCAGGGGGTGCCTGGTTCACCGGTGTTAACGGTCAGCTCGGTGCGGGTTAAGCTACTCTGCCCTTTAATGTGTAATTGTGGCCACTCTTCGCCGCCCAGTTGCGCATCGTTGAGTACCCAATTGACTTGGCCACTGTCGGTTTCGCTTACCTGGGCGGCACTGTAAACGGAGTTGCCCTGGCGTTTAAAACGGTCGAGCTTCTGTTGCAGCTCGGTGATTTCCTTTTGCCGGTTCTGATGCTCCAGGAAGTAGTGTTCGAGCTCCTCCTGTACCTGGTGCAGTTGCAACAACAGGAGTTCGTTTTCCTGTTGGGCGTCTTCCAATTGCTTGTGAGCCGCCTCGGCTTCTGTTTTTTGTTGCTGAATCTGTTGCGGCGCCGCTTGCGCTTGGTGGTTGGCCTGCTGGCTTTGCTGCAGGGCTTGCTCCAGTTCTTTTACCCTGGTCGCAGATGCACCCTGGGTTTTGGCGTCTTTCAGTTTTTGCTCCAGCTCTTGCTTAGCGAGGAAGGTACTTTCCAGCTCTTCCTGTACCTGGTGCAGTTGCAGCAACAGGAGTTCGTTTTCATCCTTGCCTTCGGTCAGTTGTTGTTTCAGCTCTTGTGCAAGGCGTTCTGCTTCGGCGCTTTGGTCGTGTTGCAGCGTAAGTAGCCGTTGGGATTGGCTGGCCGTGCTGTGCAGGGTATGGAAGTCTGTCAGCAGCTTTTGCAGCATGGGGGCATCGATGTCGGCGCGCAGCCAGTTCATCAGTTGGCTGCTGGCGGGCTCTGCTGTGTCGTCCTGATTAAAGGGGTATTGCGCGGCCTGCATCTCGGCGTATAGGCCGGTTATGTCTTTTTTCGAGTTTTTGATCAGTTCGCGTACTATCAGGCTGGCCAGGTGGCTGCCGGGTTGTTCGGCTTGTGTGCTTTGCTCTCCTGGCTCGTGGTCTTCCACTGGTGCGGCATCGAGCGGCAGTTGCCAGTGCTCGTGCGCCAGTGCCAGTTGGCCGTTGAGGTGTTGGCGGGCATCAACGGCGTCTACCAGTATGCATCGTTCCGGGTTTTTCAGGTAAAAGTCGAGCATGGTCTGGTGGCGCTGGTGCCATTGCTCCAGCCAGCGATGCGCCTCGGCATCCGGTTGGGTGTGTGCCATTTTATCCGCCAGTTCCTGTTCCGGGCGGGTGCACACCAATAAAAAGTGTATGTTGGGTTCCAGTTCGGCCCAAAAATCCAGTGCGTAAACGCTGTCTGCCTCGTACCAGCCCCAGCAGTCGCTTTCCAGGTTGGCGAGTATCAGATCTGTTGCCATGTTTTCCCAGAGCTTGCCCATGGGTTGGTTGTTGGCAAGGGTGCCATTAACCTGCTGGTGCCAGCGGGCGAAGTCGATGGTGCTTTCCCGTTGCAGGGGTTTGGGCCGTTTCATCCCGGCCTGGTAAAAGGGTGCGGCTATGTCGGCCAGGGTGGTGTTGTCGGCGCCGGTGATGCAAAGTGCTTTCATGTTTGTTTACCTTGGTGCTGAACCGTGCTCAGTTGAGCCTTTGGCATAGTCGATTGAATATTCGTTAAGCTTATTGCGGGGCGCGGCCGTAGCCATCTTCAAAGCGGACGATGTCGTCTTCGCCCAGGTAACTGCCGGATTGCACTTCGATGAGGTGCAGGGGGACTTTGCCGGGGTTTTCGAGTCGGTGGGTTTCGCCGATGGGTATGTAGGTGGATTCGTTTTCGCGTAGCAAAGCGGTTTTTTCGCCATTGGTGATGAGGGCAGTGCCGCTGACCACTATCCAGTGCTCGGCGCGGTGGTGGTGCATCTGCAATGAGAGCCGTTCGCCCGGTTTAACAGTGATGCGTTTCACCTGGTAACGCTCGCCAAGGTCTATGCCTCTGTAGCTGCCCCAGGGGCGGTGCACGGTGGTATGCAGCAGGTGTTCGCCCCGCCCTTCTGCCTTGAGTTGGTCGACGACTTTTTTCACATCCTGGGCGTTGTTCTTGTCGGCTACCAACACGGCATCGTCTGTGGCGATGACGATGATGTTGTCTAGCCCGGTTATGGCCACCAAAGGGTGGTCCGTGAGTACGTAGCTGTTGTGGGTGTTGTGGAGCAACACTTCGCCTTTGCTGGCATTGCCGTTTTCATCTTTTTGCTCGATGTCCCACAAGGCGTTCCAGGCACCCAGGTCGCTCCAGCCCATACTCACTGGCACTATGGCGGCATCGGTGGTTTTTTCCATGACGGCGTAGTCGATGGAATCCGACGGGCATTCGGCGAAGGCGTCCTTGTTCAACCGGCAGAAGCTGAGATCCTGCTCGGCCTGCGCCAGAGCCTGTTCGCAGGCGTTTACCATGGCCTGGTTGTGTTTTGTGAGCTCTTCCAGGTAACGCTTGGCACTGAATAGAAAAATGCCGCTGTTCCAGGCGTACTCACCGCTGTTGAGGTAGGCTTGGGCGGTGGCTTCGTCGGGTTTTTCGACAAAGCGCATTACGTTGAACACTCCTGGAGCTTCGGCCTGAGCCTGGCCTTTATGGATGTATCCGTAACCGGTTTCGGGTGTGGTGGGCTCTATGCCAAAGGTGACCAGTTTGCCTTGCATGGCGGCGGATTTGGCCTGGTTTACAGCTTTTAAAAAAGCCTGGTCGTCACTGATGACGTGGTCGGAAGGCATGACCAACATCAGGGCGTCTTCCTGGTTCTGGGTGAGAGCCAGGGCGGCAACGGCCACTGCGGGCGCTGTGTTACGGCCCAGGGGCTCGAGCACAATGCGGTCGGGGTTTATGTTCACGGTGCGCAGCTGTTCGGCGACGATGAAGCGGTGGTCGTCGTTGCAGACCATTAAAGGGGTGGTGAACCCGGGCTTGGCTACTCGCAATGCAGTGGCCTGGAGCATGGTGTGCTCGCCATTCAAATTCAAAAACTGCTTGGGGTAGCCGGCTCGTGATAGCGGCCACAAGCGGCTGCCTGAACCACCAGAAAGAATAACGGGGTGAATAAGGGTATCAGTCATGTTCGGTCCTTTGTGACGTTTCCAGTCTTTGTGCAATTTGGGTTAATCGGGTTTTGAACCTCTGGCCGCAGTATTCCGGGCCGAAGCGTTCGGTCTTGTAAGGTTGGTTTTGCTTGTATTGGGGGTCTTTGGCGCAGCGGCGCATGGCGGCTGCGGCTTCGTTCAAGTCTGGTTCTGCCCACTGTTGGCCATCACCAAAGAAGTATTCGTTGGGCTCAAGTGCCTTTTTGGTATAACCGACAGTGATTGTGGGTGGCAATTCGCAAAAATCCATATTGCCGGAGTAGCCTGTTGTTATGAGTGGCTTGCCCAACAAGTGGGCCTCGGCCAACATGCGGCCAAAGCCTTCGGAACGATGCAAGGACACCACGCAGTCGCAGGCATTGTATAGCGCCAGTACGTCGGGTTTGCGTAGCTCTTCACCAACAAGGTAAATACGTGGGTCGTTGTCAATGTGTTTGGCAATGCTGCGCCACTCTGGGCGGCTGCGGCTCAAGTGGCTGACCTTGAGTACCAGGCCAACGGTTGTGTCGGTTTTATCCGGAAAGGCCAAATGGAAGGCGTCGATGAGGCCTTCCGGGTTTTTGCGGCTCAGGGTGGAGTTCATGTCGAAGGCGAATACGAACAGGTAGGCGCTTTCAGGCAAATTCCAGTGAGTGCGCTGCAGTGGGCTGACCTCTCCCAACTCGGCTGGCAGGGATATAGGGTGAACCGGTACAGGGGCTTGTTCATAGGCTTTGGCGGCGTATTGACTTATGCCCCAAAGTTCATCGACGAGGCTCCAGGCATGGTGCCATGCTTTTGGCCATTGGGGTAACTCCCAGGGCCACAGGCCTATGGTGTAACGGTTTTCGAGTGCTTTTTGGCCATGAATGCAGACGTAGCGAGCCATTTCTATGCCGGTCATGCAGAACAGATTGATGCTGTAGAGCGGTAAATTGCTGATCCAGTGTTCGGCGGAACGGTCGTGCTGGCTGACCTGGTCGCCCAGTTCGATATTGATGATGCAAAAGGGGATGTTGGCGGCTTTGAGGGCTTTGGCCATCATCCGCACATCTTCACCGATGCCCAGTTCGCCTCTGGCGTAGCCGTAGAGGTTTACACCGAAGGGGTAATCGGAGTTTTGGTTCGTGGTTCCAGCGCGCCTGGTTGGGCTCGGTATGAGTTCGGCTATGCTGGTTAGCTCGGTTACCGTTGGTTTTTTCCGGCCCTTGTACCACCAGGGCAGCATTTTGTTGGTGAAGATCGGCAAGCTACGGCTGAGAATGTTGCTTGCCGGATTGCTTGTTGGTACCGGCTTTGCGCCTGGTGTGGTATTGCCTTCTGCACCCCAGGCCATGGCGATGTCCTGGTTCTGGCGGCGAATTTCAGTTTGTTGGCTTTGATCGTCTTTTGGGAGCTTCAGGTGTTGGTTGAAGGCTTCGAAGGTTTCAAATTGACCACTCAAGGCATTCAACTGCCACTGGGGTACCTGGGTCAGACCGATCATTTGCCTGCCCTCGCGGAAGAACCAGCGTGCAGTGCGATGCCGTATTTTGGTACTTGTGAGTATTTGGGCGTTCCAGTATTTGGCTCTGTGCAGGCCGCAAAGGTACATTCCGACATTAAAGGTGGATTGCCATGCATCACTATTGGTAATAGCGGGTAATGCGATTGGATTGAGCAGTTCTTTGTTCCAGGCTTCTATGTCTCGCAGTATCTGGTGTTCTCTGCGACCTATGGCGGTGCACCAGCTCAAGAACTTCAGATAGATTCTGGGGTTTGCATTCTGCAAGGGAAACCGGCGCTGTAAGTCTGGTCGGAGCAGCCATATCACCAACATGGCACCGTAGAGCCTGGTGGGGAGTTCGAATGGCAGTTCGATGGCCTGGTGGTAAGGGTGTTGGGTGCTACTGGATTGCACTGGGTTTCCTGTTTTTCGGGAGAGCTTGCCGGGACTTTAAAGCGTAGAGACACGCTACCGCCACTGGATTGGTGACGTCTTTTTCCAGAGAACGTGGCTTTAGCGGGCGTGCTGAAGCCGTTGTCGAGGTTTAATTCGCATTCTAGCAGGTTTGGTGGGGGTGTCTGTAGGGGGGTGGCGATTTTGGGTTAATTGGGTGGTTTGTTCTGGTGGGCCGCTCAGATTCAATCGGGTTTACTGGCTTTATCCGAGCAATTCATCAAGGCTCTCAGCCGTGAGGATTCGGGTTACCCACTCATCCAACTGGGCATCGCTGGCTGAGGCCAGTTGGTGGTCTGCCCATTTCGGTATCGGGCCGAACTTCAGGGCAATTTGTTTTCGTAGCGTTGCTTCTACTCCTTCGTGCATGCCTTGCTGTTTTCCCTGTTGCATGCCCTGCTGCATGCCTTTTTCCATGCCCTCGGCACGCAGCCTTTCGCTTAATGTGGCCATGGTGTTGCTCTCCTGCGGGT
>JAIUMG010000048.1 GCA_022565655.1 Alkalimonas sp. | reverse complement strand
CCATCGACCACTAAAAATGCACAGCTACGAATGTGATCAGCAATCACTCGCAATGATTTATTACTTAAATCAGAGGTACCGGTAATTCCAGCAGCGGCTTTAATCAGGGCCTGAAAGGTATCTGTCTCGTAATTGCTATGCACCCCTTGCATGATTGCCGCAATGCGCTCCAGGCCCATTCCAGTATCCACGCTCGGCTTGGGTAGCGGCTCCATCCGGCCATCAGCATGGCGGTTAAACTGCATAAAAACGATATTCCAGATTTCGATGAATCGATCACCATCTTCTTCCGGACTGCCCGGAGGGCCTCCCCAGATATCAGCGCCATGATCATAAAAGACTTCCGTACAAGGGCCGCACGGGCCGGTATCACCCATCGACCAGAAGTTATCTGATGCGTAGGGCGCCCCTTTATTATCACCGATACGGATCACCCGATCAGCCGGCACACCAATATGATCGGTCCATAATGCGTAGGCCTCATCGTCCGATTCATACACCGTCACCAACAACTTTTCGGCCGGTAACTTTAATTCTACCGTCAAAAACTGCCAGGCATAATCGATGGCTTCTTTTTTAAAGTAATCACCAAAACTAAAGTTGCCCAGCATTTCAAAAAAAGTATGGTGCCGTGCCGTGTAGCCAACATTCTCTAAATCGTTGTGTTTTCCCCCGGCCCGCACACAGCGCTGAGCAGACGTTGCCCGGGTATAGGCACGAGGATCTTGCCCTAAAAACACATCCTTAAAAGGCACCATGCCGGCATTGGTAAACAACAAGGTGGCATCATTGCCCGGGATCAACGAGGCGCTTGGAACAATTTGGTGTCCTTGTCGGGCAAAATAATCCAGAAAGGTTCGACGAATGTCGGCTGATGTCATAGTCATGTAGTAACCCTAACTTCTTTTGGTGTAGAACAAAGCATGACAGTGCTCGGAGGCAAAGCCACGCTGCAGCAGGTAGCGCATGCGTTTGGCTTTTTCACTGGCAGAATTGATCGTACTGTTGGCATATTTTTTATCGTACAGCTGACGCGCAATCGCACACCAATCAGGGGCTTCAGCCGCCAATTGCTGTTCGACCAACTCTTTAGCTACGCCATGTTGACGACACTCCTGATGAATGTATAAAGGCCCATATCCTTTCGCTAAACGAGAGCGGATCAGCATATCGACAAAACGTTCATCGCTTTGATAGTTTTCAGACTGGCACCATGATATCACTTGCTGAACCAGCTGGTCATCTTCTGTCTTGTTCAGCAAGCGCTGTTGCAGTTGCTGCCGACTGAACTCTCTTCGGGCCAAGAGCGTTAACGCCGCTTTTTTTAACTCAGTTAATGTCATTATGAATGAAGGCGCAATTCAATCTATACCTCAAGCACATCGGAATCTTCTGGTGGCTGCTGTGATGGCGGCCCGGGCTCGGCGGCGAAAATATCCTGAAACGAGATAAAAAAAGCGATGCTGATCAATGGCATCACCACCACCATTCCCAACAACATGGTCGGGATCGTCACCAGCGCTAGCGCAAAAGCGAGCAGCCCAAACAACAGCAGCGGTACTATGTTACGCCAGCAAGCCACTAAGCTCGCCTGCAAAACGGGGAATAGCCGTTTTTCAGGCAGAAAATACAACACCGCCACCGCATAGGTAAACATCATCCAGACCAGGCCGTAAGCCGCAACAAACAACAATAGCTGCATCAGATCCAAGCTCTGATCTGCCAGCTGCACCATCAAATGCTGACCCAGCATACTCAGCGGAATAGAAATGACCAGGTTAAGTGCGGCCAGTTGCAAAAAAACTTGTCGATACTCCGGCTCTTGCAACGGCTTAAACAACCAGGCAAAACTAACGGCTTCACCTCGTTGCACTCCCGCCATGCTCTTATATAAGCCTGCGGTTAAAAAAGGATTCAGAAAAAAGGCGACAACGGTCAGCAAAGGGTGAATCGATGCAAACAGATTTACTAACAACGTAAATGCCAGCAACTGGATCCACAACCAGGGTGCCTGCACAAATAAACGCCAGCCCTGTTTAATCCACTCCACGGCGGCCAAAGCCGGGCGCTGGCGTATCACGGCCAGCAGAGAAAAATGTTCCTGCACAACTTTTCCTTAGTCAAAGCCTGTTGCTCACGGTAAAGCAGGCTTGTATGTCAACGTTCAGGCTATGATACTGTAAAAAAGCACTGATGTGAGGATCTGAGGTAAAGAAAAGTCTGTGCATCAAGGCATGTGTGTCAATGCAGTCAGTTGATTGACGGAACCAAAAAACTCCAATTGCAGCTGGCGGTACCTTTCACGCTGCTGTACCTCGGCCAATGCCTGATCAAAAGCTTGTTGTAACCGACGATCACGAAAGGCGGCTCGGTAATCACTGGCAGGAAACAGACTATGCAACTGGATAGGCTGATTGTCGTCAGCAACCCGGCGAAAGTAATGAAAAATGTTGATATCCATCACTACCGCATCCACCCGGTCAGCCAACAACATATCCACCTGAGTTTTTTGATTGGTGGTTTCCTGATACCGCCTGGACGTTTCCGTCATCTCGGCAAAGTCTTGCCCTAACACCTGGCTGGCATTTTGGAATGCAATCACCCTTAAGCGAGCCAAATCCTGGCTAAGCTGAATCTGGAGCTCATTCTGCCTTAAAGTAATCACTGCGTTTTGGTAGCGGATATAGGGCATGGAGTAAAACAAATCTGATGAAGGCTCACGAACACTCTGGAGCGTCGCAATATCGCCATGCCCCTGTTCGAGTAAATAGCGAATACGGGCATTGGGAACATGCAGGAAGACCGCTTCGTATCCCATGCGCTGAACCACCTTTCGCAACAACTCCAGTTCAAACCCGGTACCATCCTGCAGTTGAATATACGGCGGTTTATCCATGCCCACCAGCACCGTCAGCATTTTCTCAGCCGTGCAGAAAGTACTGAACAATAAAATGCTTAAGGCAAGAACAGTTCGCATCTACCGCTCCCTAGGAATGACTCATATTGAGTATAGACCCAATCATTCGGTTATCCTATGAAACTCAGGTTTTTCGTCAAGCATTCTTTTCCTTCACCTGAAAAGTGGGTCATACTAAAAGCATAACATTTTGGATAGCAGCCATGAAGTTCATTGTAGCGTTTTTATTGTTAGTATCATTCAGTAGCTCCAGCTGCCAGCTCAGAATGGGCGCGGATAGCTATTTCCCACCCCACCTTAACCCTACAGAAAACGGCTGGCAGGGTTTATCGGTTGATTTAATTCAGGCGCTGGCAGATGAAGTCGGCTGTGAATTGACGATTTTGCAATCGCCCTGGCGCCGCTCCTTGCAGCTCATTGCACAGGGGAAGTTGGACGTTGTCACGCACTTATCTGTCTCTGCTGAACGTAAAGCCAACTTTCTTTTTATCGGCCCTCATCATATGGAAACCGTGGTCTTAATTGGCGACCCGAACAAAGTCCCCCCCGCGCAGACATTAGCTGAATTAGCCAACTGGCCATTGCATTATATGATTGCGATTTTAAACGGTGCTTATTATGGAGAAGAGTTTCACCGCCTAACCGAGCAAGATTCCTTCTCACCCACTTTGGTGGAGATCCGCAGTCATGAGGACAAACTTGCTCTGCTAGATAGCGGTCGCGTGCACGCCGTCCTGGAGGATCAAACTACTTTGTACTACTGGCAACAGCAAGGATTAATGCAAGATCGCCATTATCAACAACTGATGGTGATTTACACCAATCCGGTGTATTTCGGCTTTAGCCGCCGTACCATATCCCCTCAGCTATATCGGCAACTGGAGCAAGCCTGGCAACGACTGTATGACCGGGGAGTGTTACAGGAAATCCGCGCCAGCTACTTGCCCGACTTGCCTCTGCCTTTGCCAGAAAGCCTTAGCTATTAAGATTGGGAGCTAACCAGCTCTCTGCCTCTGTCAGCGTCCAACCTTTCCGCTTGGCATAATCTTCCAGTTGATCCTGGCCAATCTTGCTCACTGCAAAGTACTTACTATCTGGGTGCGCCAGGTACCAACCGCTGACAGCAGCCCCAGGCCACATGGCAAAGCTCTCTGTCAATTGCATACCAATGTTGCTTTCTACATCCAGTAGTTGCCACAAGGTGTCTTTTTCCGTGTGTTCTGGGCATGCCGGGTAGCCTGGAGCAGGGCGGATCCCCTGATACAGTTCGCGAATTAACTGGTCATTATCCAGCGTTTCATCCGCCGCATAGCCCCAGTATTGACGCCGAATTTTCAAATGCAAATACTCCGCCAGCGCTTCTGCTAAGCGATCGGCCAATGCCTTGACCATAATGCTGTTGTAATCATCATGCTCTGCGACAAACTCAGCGGCAAACTCATCGGCACCAAAGCCGGTACTCACGGCAAAAGCACCAATGTAGTCCGCCACACCACTGCCAACCGGTGCGATAAAATCACTCAGACAACTATTTGGGATCTTATTGCGCAATTGCAATTGCTGGCGTAACTGGTGCAAGCGACAGCGTTCTTTAGTCCGGCTGTCATCGGTATAAACAATAATATCGTCGCCTTCGCTGTTAGCAGGAAACAAACCAAAAATTGCCTTGCCGGCAACCCGCTGCTCGGCAATCATCCGATCCAGCATGGCATTGGCATCCTTGAACAACTTGCGCGCTTCCATGCCCACTTCAGCATGATTCAAAATGGCCGGATACTTGCCCGACAATTGCCAGGTCATAAAGAATGGTGTCCAGTCGATATAGTCGCGTAGCTGCTGCAAATCAACATCCTGCCAAACATGCACGCCCGGTTGCTTCGGTGGCGGGGCAACTTTTGTTAGATCCAACGGCACCGCGTTTGCTCTGGCTTGCTCTAATGACAACATCGTCTGCCCGGGCCGGCTACGTTTATGCTGTTCGCGTGCAGTTTCGTATTCTGCTCTTATGCGCGCCAGATAATCCGCCTGGCCGGTTTTACTAATCAATGACTGCACCACCGACACACTGCGTGACGCATTCGGCACATACACCACACCATGTTGATAGTGCGGCTCAATCTTAACCGCGGTATGGACTTTGGACGTCGTCGCACCACCAATTAATAAAGGCACGGTAAAATCCAGCCGCTGCATCTCTTTGGCCACATGCACCATTTCATCCAATGATGGCGTGATCAGGCCAGAAAGGCCAATAGCATCAACCTGCTCATCTTTAGCCACTTGCAGCAACTTGGCGCAAGGCACCATCACGCCAAGATCAATGACTTCAAAGTTGTTGCACTGCAGTACCACCCCAACAATGTTTTTGCCGATATCGTGCACATCGCCTTTCACGGTGGCCAACAAAATTTTGCCCTGAGCACTGCCACCACTTTTTTCCTGTTCAATGTAGGGTTGTAAAAATGCCACTGCTTTTTTCATCACCCGGGCCGACTTCACCACCTGAGGCAGAAACATCTTTCCTTCCCCAAACAGATCGCCCACCACATTCATGCCATCCATCAGTGGCCCTTCAATCACATGTAATGGTTTTTCAGCTTGTTGGCGGGCTTCGTCGGTATCCTGTTCAATGTAGTCGGTAATGCCTTTAACCAGCGCATGTTCCAGCCGCTTGGTCACCGGCCAGCTGCGCCAGACATCATCCTGCTTTTCGGCTACACTGCCATCGCCTTTAAATTCAGGGGCGATCTCTAACAATCGCTCAGTGCCGTCCTCGCGTCGGTTCAGAATAACATCCTCGACCCGTTCCCGCAGTAAGTCAGGAATATCATCATACACTGCCAGCTGGCCGGCGTTGACAATGCCCATATCAAGGCCAGCGGCAATGGCATGATACAAAAACACCGAATGCATGGCTTCACGCACCGGGTCATTACCACGAAATGAAAATGAAATATTCGATACACCGCCAGAAATTTTGGCGTATGGGCACAGCCGCTTGATATCGCGACAGGCTTCGATAAAATCGACCGCGTAATTATTGTGCTCTTCAATACCAGTGGCCACGGCAAAAATATTCGGGTCAAAGATAATATCTTCTGGTGGGAACCCCACCTCATCGACCAAAATGCCATAGGCACGCTGGCAAATATCGACCTTACGCTGACGCGTATCGGCTTGCCCCACTTCATCAAAAGCCATCACTACGGCTGCCGCGCCATAGCGCCGCACCCGCTTTGCCTGCTCGATGAACTGGGCTTCCCCTTCCTTCAACGAAATAGAATTGACTATGGCCTTGCCCTGAATGCATTTTAACGCCGCTTCTATCACCTCCCACTTGGAGGAGTCCACCATAATAGGCACACGGGCAATGTCTGGCTCTCCGGCCAACAGATTTAAAAATCGCACCATCGCAGCCTTGCTGTCCAACATGGCTTCATCCATGTTGATATCGATGATCTGAGCACCATTTTCAACCTGCTGCTTGGCCACTTCTAAAGCCGTCTCATAATCGCTGTTAAGGATCAGCTTTTTAAAGCGAGCGGAACCAGTCACATTGGTTCGTTCGCCGATATTGATAAAACGTGCTTGTTGTTGCATTACCACTCCGGAGAAAATGCTTCCAGGCCTGCCAGATTAAACTGGTGACTGACCGGTTTTGGTTGTCTGGGTTGCACGCCAGCCACGGCTTCGGCGATGGTGCGAATATGTTCGGGCGTGGTCCCACAGCAGCCGCCAACAATATTGACAAAACCCTGCTGGGCCCAATCGGCGATCTCTGCTGCCATCTCTTTTGCCCCTAAATCGTACTCACCAAACTCATTCGGTAAGCCTGCATTTGGATGCACCGAGACATAGGCTTCAGAGACGGTTGATAACGCCTCGACATAAGGCCGCAACAAGTCAGGCCCTAAAGCACAGTTTAGCCCGAAACAAACCGGCTGCACATGCGCCATGGAATGATAAAATGCCTCGGTGGTCTGGCCCGATAAGGTCCGCCCTGAAGCATCGGTAATGGTGCCTGAAATCATCACTGGAAGTTCATAGCCAAGCTCATCAAAGACCTCCAGTACGGCAAAAGCAGCCGCTTTGGCATTTAAGGTATCAAAGATGGTTTCCAGCATAATAATATCGGCGCCACCTTCCACCAACGCATGGGTCGACTCTTTGTAAGCCAGCACCAGCTCGTCGAAGCTGACATTGCGAAAACCAGGGTCATTCACATCGGGGGAAATCGAGGCAGTGCGGTTGGTTGGGCCAAGGACGCCAGCAACATAACGCGGTTTATCAGGCGTTTCGGCAGTGACTTCATCACAGGCTTGTCGTGCCAGAGCAGCCGCTTCGCGGTTGATCCGCGCCGATAAGGATTCCATCTGGTAATCGGCCATGGCAATGGTGGTGGCATTAAAGCTATTGGTCTCGACAATATCGGCTCCAGCCAGCAGGTACTGCCGGTGAATATCTTTAATAATCTCTGGCTGCGTTAACGCCAATAAATCATTATTGCCTTTTAGATCGCTAGGCCAGTCGGCAAACTCAGTGCCACGATAATCGTCTTCCTGCAGCTGATGAGCCTGGATCATGGTCCCCATGGCACCATCTAGAATTAAAATGCGTTGCTGTAATAGCTCCCGCAGCTGTAGCGGAGTTAAACGGGCTTTACTCATTGCACCCTCACTTTTGACCAATTAAGCCAATATCAAACGGCGTGGCCTGGTAGACATAATAATTCAACCAGTTACTAAATAATAAAAACGCATGGCTCTGCCATAATTTAAGCGGTCGCTGCGCCGGGTCATTATGGGGAAAATAATTTTCCGGCAACTTTGGGCTTAAGCCAGAGGCCAGATCACGCTGGTACTCATCAGCCAGGGTGTTGGCATCATACTCAGGGTGCCCGGTCACAAAAACCCGGCTGCCACTGCTGTTTTGCAACAAATAAGGCCCGGTGACGTCCGACTCGGCCAGAATATGCAAATCATCATGCTGGGCAAAGCGCTGTTTCGGCACCTGAGCGTAGCGGGAGTGCGGTACCCAAAACTGGTCATCAAAGCCTCGCACTAATGGACACAAAGGTTGAGCTAACTGCTGCGGATACACTCCCGATAGCTTTTCACCGCGGATCTCCCGTTGCAAACCATAGTAGTGATACAAGCCAGCATGCGCGGCCCAGCACAAAAATAAGGTGGATGTGACATGGCTATCCGCCCAGCTCAGGATCCCCTCAAGCTGATCCCAGTAGGTGACATCTTCATAATCCACCAGCCCTAGCGGGGCACCGGTGATAATCAAGCCATCGTACTTTTCTGACGTGACCTGAGAAAAGTAACGGTAGAAGCAATTCAGGTGGCTTTCCGGCGTATGCTTGCTAACATGATCATCCAATCGCAATAACTCAACATCCACCTGCAATGGCGTATTGGCCAACAGGCGCAACAACTGAACCTCGGTGGTGATCTTGTTCGGCATTAAATTTAATATGGCGATCCGTTGCGGCCGGATATCCTGACTGGCGGCCCGGCTTTCTGTCATCACAAAGACATTTTCAGCCGATAAAGCCCCAACGGCAGGCAACTGGTCAACAACTTTAATGGGCATAACAGTTCCGCTCCCAGACAGACAATGAGCGAAGTGTGCGTAAAAATCAGCAAAATGTCAACTTCTAAACGTATAGACGTCTAAATAGATATAAAAATACCAGCACTAGGGCTGGCATTTTTGATTGAATCAAGCGCAACGGCCTGGCAAGCAATTACTCTTCGACAGGCAACTCGGCTTCTTTTTCCGCAGTTGGCCGTACCATTTTTTCTGGTTTAAGCAGCAAACGACTACGCAGTTCGGTTTCAATTTCAGTAGCAATGGCAGGGTTTTCCAACATGTACTTCATCGCATTGGCTTTGCCCTGGCCGATTTTATTGCCCTGATAGGCATACCAGGCACCGGCTTTATCCACCAGCTTTTCCTGCACCCCTAAGTCCAGTAACTCACCTTGTTTATTAATACCCTGACCATAAGTGATAATAAATTCTGCCTGCTTAAATGGCGGCGCCACTTTGTTTTTCACCACCTTGACCCGGGTTTCGTTGCCAATGACTTCATCACCATCTTTGACCGACCCAATACGACGGATATCCAGACGCACCGATGCATAGAACTTCAAAGCATTACCACCGGTGGTGGTTTCCGGGTTACCAAACATCACGCCTATTTTCATGCGGATCTGGTTGATGAAGATACACAAGGTATTTGAGCGTTTGATATTCGCAGTCAGCTTACGCAGTGCTTGCGACATTAAACGTGCTTGCAAGCCCATATGGCTGTCGCCCATATCGCCTTCAATTTCTGCTTTGGGGGTTAACGCAGCCACCGAGTCAACAATGACGATATCCACGGCGGCTGAACGGACCAACATGTCGCAAATTTCCAGCGCCTGCTCACCAGTATCCGGTTGAGACACCAGCAAATTATCGACATCTACGCCCAGTTTCGACGCATAAATCGGATCCAGTGCATGCTCTGCATCGATAAAGGCGCAGGTTTTGCCAGCCTTTTGTGCTTCTGCGACCACCTGCAGCGTCAGCGTGGTTTTACCGGATGATTCCGGCCCGTAGATTTCAACGATACGACCATAAGGCAAGCCGCCAATGCCCAAAGCGATATCCAGGCCGAGTGAGCCGGTAGAAACCGATTCAATATCCAGTGCGGTGCTATCGCCCAGCCGCATAATGGAACCTTTACCAAACTGGCGTTCAATCTGGCCTAAGGCAGCCGTAAGTGCTTTTTGTTTATTGTCGTCCATTGATGACTCCGAAATCAGTGGTAGCTTGATGACTGTATGAGCATACAGTAGTTTAGTTTGTAGATGCTGTCAACAATCGAATGCTTTGCTCAAGTGCAAAATTGATCGATTGCTGCCGAATGGCCGCCCGATCGCCCGAAAAATGCAACTGGTTACTGGTGCAAATGCCCCGGAACCAAAAACCAAAACAGACAGTGCCAACCGGCTTGTGTTCACTGCCTCCACCTGGCCCGGCAATCCCTGAGACAGCTATCGCCAGCCCCGCAGTAGCAGCCTTTGCTGCACCGACAGCCATCTCTTGCACCGTTTGCAGACTCACGGCGCCAAATTGTTGTAACGTCTGCGGTTGTACTGCTAATAATTGCTGTTTGGATTTGTTACTATAGGTAATAAAACTTCGGTCCAGATACGCTGAACTACCGGGAACGGCAGTCAGGTGATAGGCAATGCCACCTCCGGTACAGGATTCAGCCGTTGTCACCATCAGCTGCTGTTGCACTAAAAGCTGGCCCAATTGAGTAGCCAGTTGTATGGTATCGGCCAAAGCGGTCATCAGCAATCCATAGCAGGGAATTTGAGTACATTATGCCGTCCAACACCACTTCTGGGCAAGCTGCAACCCCACATACTCCGATGATGCAACAATATCTTGGGCTGAAAAGTCAGCACCCGGATATTTTATTGTTTTATCGCATGGGTGATTTCTATGAGCTGTTTTTTGATGATGCCAAAAGGGCAGCCAGCTTATTGGATATTTCCTTAACCAAACGCGGCCAGAGCGCAGGCCAACCGATCCCGATGGCTGGCGTGCCCTATCATGCTGTCGAGTCGTACCTGGCTCGCTTGGTTCAGCTGGGCGAATCTGTCGCTATTTGCGAACAGGTCGGCGATCCTGCCACCAGCAAAGGCCCGGTCGATCGCAAAGTGGTTCGTATTGTTACTCCGGGAACCGTCACCGATGAAGCTTTAATGCAGGAGCGACGTGATCACCTGTTATGCGCGGTCAGTCACAGCAAAGGCAGCTATGGCATTGCCTGGCTAGATATCAGCAGCGGCCGCTTTATGCTGAACCAACTGCAACAAGAAAGCGACTTACTGGCTTTAATTCAGCGGCTCGAACCGGCGGAGTTGTTGTACCCGGAAGATTACCCACTGCAACAGCAGCTACCGATTTCTTGCAGCTGCCGCCGTCGGCCCATCTGGGAGTTTGAACTGGATACCGCCCGACGCCAATTGTGCCAACAATTTGCCACCCAGGATCTGCTTAGCTTTGGCGTTGATGATGCCCCCATCGGCTTGATGGCCGCCGGCTGCCTGATGCAGTACGTCAAAGATACCCAGCGCAGCCAGCTACCGCATATTCGATCCATCCAACGGGAACAAAATGAGCATTACATGGTGTTGGATGCCGCCACCCGCCGTAATCTGGAACTGACACAAAACTTAGCCGGAGGGCGTGAACATACGCTCGCGTCGGTGCTGGACCAGACCCAAACGGCGATGGGCTCCCGACTGTTACAACGTTGGATCCATGCTCCCCTGCGCCAGCACGCTGTAATCAACCAACGCTTAGATGCGGTCAGTGATTTGCAAGCAGACTACCCGGAGCTACAACCACAACTGAAACAGATTGGTGATATCGAGCGGGTCATTGCCCGCCTGGCGCTGCGCTCAGCCCGGCCGCGCGATTTTGCCCGGCTGCGTCAGGCCTTGCAGCAGTTGCCTGCACTGCAGCCCTTGCTCACAAGCTGGCAAAGCCCATTATTGCAGCAACTGTGCAACCAGTGTCAGCCCATGCCCGCTTTGGCCGATTTACTGCAACGAGCGATTGTTGAGCAGCCACCGGTGTTGATCCGCGATGGTGGCGTCATTGCCAGCGGTTATCATGAAGAACTCGATCACTGGCGCGCTTTAGCCACTGGAGCTACCGATTACCTGCATCAATTAGAGCTGCGGGAAAGGGAACGCACGGGCATCAGCTCACTCAAGGTTGGTTTTAATAAAGTGCATGGTTACTACATCGAAATTGGCCGTGGCTCCGATCATAAAGTGCCGGCAGATTACATTCGGCGGCAAACGCTGAAGAATAATGAGCGTTTTATTATCCCGGAGTTGAAAGAGTACGAAGACAAAGTGCTGGGCAGTCAGAGCAAAGCGCTGGCATTGGAAAAGCAGCTGTATGATCAGCTGTTCGATGCCATTCTGCCTCAACTGGAGGCCCTGCAGCAGTTGGCCGCCGCGCTGGCTGAACTGGATGTATTGGCCACCTTTGCCGAGCGGGCCGATAGCCTGAACTATCAACGCCCACAACTGCAATCCGAGATTGGTATCCAAATCCAGCAAGGCCGCCACCCGGTGGTTGAGCAAGTGATGAGTGAGCCTTTTATTGCCAACCCGTTGCAGCTGTCAGCCCAGCGACGCATGCTGTTGATCACTGGCCCCAATATGGGGGGTAAATCCACTTATATGCGGCAAACGGCGCTGATTGTTCTGATGGCTGCCATTGGTTGCTATGTGCCGGCTGAGCAAGCGCTGATAGGCCCGGTTGATCGCATCTTCACCCGGGTCGGTGCCTCGGATGATCTGGCCTCAGGTCGCTCTACCTTTATGGTAGAAATGACAGAGACCGCCACTATTTTGCATCATGCCACCGAACACAGCCTGGTCTTGATGGATGAAATAGGCCGCGGCACCAGCACCTATGATGGCTTATCGTTGGCCTGGGCCTGTGCCGATTACCTGGCGCGGCAATTAAAAGCCATGACCTTGTTCGCCACCCACTATTTTGAACTGACTCAACTGGCAGAACAACTGGATGGGCTGGTCAATGTGCATGTCGATGCGGTAGAGCATGGCGATACCATTGCTTTTATGCATCAAATGCAAGAAGGTGCCGCCAGCAAAAGCTTTGGCTTGCAAGTGGCGCAGCTGGCCGGGGTGCCTAAGGTGGTGATCCAACGAGCAAAAATGAAACTGCAGCAACTGGAGCAACAAGCAGATCAAGCGCCAACATCAAGCCAACCAAATGCTGTTGCAGCCCAGGCACAGTTGGATTTATTGCCCGAAGAACACCCGGTGTTGCAACAACTACGCAGCCTGAACCCGGATGAACTCAGCGCCCGTCAGGCACTCGACTTGCTGTATCAATTGCAGGCGCAGCTGGCCGATTAAGCGCAAAGCACAAAAGCGCCAAACGGCGCTTTTTTCAGGTATGGCACACAACATTAATCCTGAAACAAGGTCTCGATGTTCAGCCCTTGGTGGGTGACGATTTCTTTTAACCGTCGTAATGCTTCGACCTGTATTTGCCGCACCCGCTCGCGGGTTAAGCCGATTTCATGGCCAACATCTTCTAGGGTGGAAGGTTCATAGCCCAGCAAGCCAAAACGTCGGGCCAGTACTTCCCGTTGTTTTGGATTAAGCTCATCCAGCCAGAGTACCAGATGCTGCTTAATATCCTGATCCTGCAGCTCCGCTTCTGGGCCTAACTCTTTCTCATCGGCGATCACATCCAGCAATTGCTTATCAGACGCTCCGGCAGCTACCCCATCGACCGAGGTAATCCGCTCATTCAGTTTCAGCATCTTGCGGACTTCAGCGACGGGCTTATCCAGAGCGGCGGCAATTTCTTCAGCGCTTGGTTCGTGATCCAGCTTTTGTGAAAGCTCACGGGCTGCCCGCAGATAAATATTCAGTTCTTTCACAACATGAATGGGCAAACGAATGGTGCGGGTCTGATTCATAATAGCCCGCTCGATGGTCTGGCGGATCCACCAGGTGGCGTAAGTCGAAAAGCGAAAACCGCGCTCAGGATCGAACTTTTCCACCGCACGGATCAACCCCAGGTTGCCTTCTTCAATTAAGTCGAGCAAAGCCAAACCACGATTAATATAACGGCGAGCAATTTTTACCACCAGCCGCAGATTGCTTTCGATCATCCGCTTGCGTGCCGCCTCATCGCCTTTTAGCGCCAGGCGGGAAAAATAGACTTCCTCTTCTGCACTTAATAATGGGGAAAAACCAATCTCACCTAAGTAAATCTGAGTCGCATCTAATGCACGATAATTATCTTCCTTGGCAAACACATCATCGTTATCACTATCGCTGTCATCTTCAGTCAAGGCTGCAGCATCAGGCTCAGCATCAGTATCCATTAACGACACCTCATCATTAACATCATCTGCCGAGCTTGCATTGCGTTCATTTATTGCCTTTGATCCCA